>JAJYDH010000600.1 GCA_021777685.1 Planctomycetota bacterium
CGGGAAATGGTGCTAACTTCGGCCCTGGAACGCGAGAAGCCCCGAAAAACCGTGCCATCATCGTGATGGACTACCCATCGATCATGCCGGAGTCAATGACGCGAGAGCCCGCCCCGTCGATCTCCGGGCTTGATCCGGGGGTCGGCGGGGCGGGCCCGTGAGAGAGGGGGGATGAAGGTTGGGGATGATGGCGATGCCGGCTCAGGTGCCGAACTCGGGCCTCCGGGCGTTGAGCTGGGCCTGAAGCCGCTGGATGATCGACGAGTGCATCTGCGAGACCCGCGACTCGCTCAGGTCGAGCGTGGCGCCGATCTCCTTCATCGTCAGTTCCTCATAGTAATAGAGGATGATGATGAGTCGCTCGTTGCGGTTGAGGCCCTTCGTCACCATGCGCATCAGGTCCTTGCGCTGGAGCCGTCGGGTGGGGTCCTCGCCCTTCTTGTCCTCGAGGATGTCGATCTCGCGGACGTCCTTGTAGCTGTCGGTCTCGTACCACTTCTTGTTGAGCGAGATGAGCCCGACGGCGTTGGCGTCGACGGCCATCTTCTCGAATTCCTGCGGGGGCAGGCCCAGCCTCTCGGCCAGCTCGACGTCCGTGGGGGGCCGGCCGTGCAGGGCCTCCAGGGCCTTGCGGGCCTCCTCCATCTTCGAGTGCTTGGAGCGGACCAGGCGGGGGACCCAGTCCATCGTCCGCAGCTCGTCGAGCATGGCGCCCCTGATCCGGGGGACGCAATAGGTCTCGAACTTGACGCCCCGCCCCAGGTCGAACGCGTCGATGGCGTCCATCAGGCCGAAGACGCCGGCGGAGATCAGGTCGTCGAGGTCGACGCCCTCCGGCAGCCTCTGCCAGATCCGCTCGGCGTTGTACTTCACCAGGGGCAGATACCGCTCGACCAGGCGGTTGCGCAGGGGCGTGGTGGGCTGTTCCTTGAACTCTCGCCAGAGTTCGGTCACATCCACGTCCAGCTTGGTTGTCATCCCTGACCTCCATGTCGGCGACTTGAGAGGCGGCACGTCCTGTGCTTGGGGCGGACGGCCGGGAAGTCCCGGACGTCCGGAGCCGGCTCGCCTCGGGCGGCGTCCCGGTCCGACCTTCGCCAGGGGCGAAGGCCCGCCTTGCATCCTCTCGCGGTCCAAGGAACCCTGATCACTGTTTACTATCGGACGATCGTCGCGACCGGCTTGAGTCGCATCTTCGAGACAATCGATCGAATCCGCATGATTGTCGAGAGACCCAGTTCGGGCATGGTCGATGAGGCGATGGTCGATGATCGATCGGGGGATATGATGGTTCGGCCATCGACCATCGCCTCATCGACCATGCTCGGGCCGAGCGGCCTTCACCGCGCGACGCGGGAGAGGGCCCAGCGGGCGGCCAGCGCGGCGAAGAAGCCGGGGCGCCTCGACCTGGCCGGGACGCGGTCGCGCTCGGCCAGCAGGCGGGCCAGGCGGCGGACGTCTCGCGAGGCGGCGGCGGCCGGATAGGCGGTCGAGAACGGCCGGCGGGACCGGACCGCCAGGGGGACGTGCGGGTCGGACCGGACCGAGCCCAGGCCGTCGACCACCGCGCCGAAGAACTGGCGGCTCGACGCCGTCAGCCGGGCCAGGACCTCGTCGGCCTCGGCCCCCGAAGTGACTTGATTGACCACCGCCCGGAGGGTCGGCGGCGAGGCCAGGCGGCGGAAGCGGTTGATCGCGGCGTGGGCGTCGGCCACCGAGGTCGGCTCGGGCGTCGTGACGACCAGCACCTCGTCGGCCGCCGCCGCCAGCGTCGCGATCGACGCGCCCAGGCCGGAGCCGGCGTCGACCACCACGAACTCGGCCTCCGCCTCCAGCCCCGAAAGCTCCTCGACCAGCCGCCCCGGCGCGTCGCCGAGGGCGTCGATCAGCGTCCTCGACGCATGAGCCCCCGGGATGATCCGGATGCCGGCCGGGCCGTCGACGATCGCATCGGCCAGCGGGCGGCCTCCGGCCAGGATGTCGCCCAGGTCGCACCCGGGAGCCAGGCCGCAGAGCAGGTCGATGTTCGCCAGGCCGAGGTCGGCGTCGACCAGCACGACCCGCCCGCCCCGCTCCCCCAGCGCGATCGCCAGGTTCAGGGCCAGGTTCGACGTGCCCACGCCCCCCTTGCCGCTGGTCAGGACCAGCGACCGGGCCCTCGGCCCCGCCTTCGCGACGGCCGGCGGAAGCTCGGCCAGGGCCGAGGCCCCGGATCTCGCCTGCACCAGTTGTCGCAGTCCGTCGGCTTGGTCGGACATGTATTCCTCGAAAACATGAGATGGAATGCGTCTTCTTTAGCAGGATTTCGCCGATCGATCAACCCGGATTCCGCTCATGAGACGACGTCGAGGCCGAGGATCAGCCGGGCGATCCTCGCGCGGTCGGCGGGCTCGATGTCGTCGGGCACGGCCTGGCCGGTGGTCAGGTAGCTGACCGGCCGGTCGGCGTGGCCGAGGACCGCGAGGACGCCTCCGAGGCCGTCGGCCTCGTCGAGCTTGGTCAGGATCAGCCGGTCGGCGTGGGCGACGGAGAACCGCTCGACGGCCGCCCGGAGGCTCCGCTCGCCGGCCACGGCGCTGAGGACCAGGTGGACCTCGTCGGGCTGCGCGGCGGCGAGGAAGTCGGCCAGCTCGCGGATCTTCACCTCGTCGCGCGGGCTCCGCCCGGCGGTGTCGATCAGGACGAGGTCGACGTCGCCCAGCTCGTCGATCGCCCGCCGCATCTCTCCCGGCGCGTTGGCGACGGCCAGGGGCAGGTCGATGATCTCGGCGTAGGTCCGGAGCTGCTCGACGGCGGCGATCCGGTAGGTGTCGACCGTGACCAGCCCCGGCCTGAGCCCGTGCGCCAGCTTGAAGTTGGCGGCGAGCTTGGCCACCGTGGTCGTCTTGCCGACGCCCGTCGGCCCGACCAGCGCGACCACTCGGCGGGTGCCGGCCACGGCGGCGATCGGCGGGGCGATCTGGACGCACGACTCGACCGCCTCGCGGAGCGAGTCGCGGACCGCCTCGGGATTCCGGGCCTCGTCCGGCTCCAGCCGCTCGGCGACGTAGCGGACCAGCCGGCGGGCCAGCGACTCGGGCACCTCGGCCTCCAGGAGGCTCGCGTAGGTCGGCACCAGCTCGCCCGGCAGGTCGGGCAACAGATGGTCGAGCCGGCCGTGCCTGCTCAGATCCTCGACCATCGCGTGGAGCCGGCTGAGCTGCTCGCCGAACTGCGAGTGCAGGACCTCCGACGACGCCGGGATCGCGACCGAGGACGGCTCCGGCATCGAGACGGGCGGGCCGACGGGCTTCGAGCCGTCGGACGCCGTGACCTCGACCAGCTCGCGAGAGCCCAGGCCGAACATCCGCCGGCGGCGGACCTCGCGCGTCCCCAGGATCACGGCGGCGCCGCCCAGGTCCCGCCGGACCTGCGCCAGCGCCTCCTTCAAGCTCCCCGCGCGGTAAGTCTTGGCGCCCACCATGCTAGGATTCGCCTCCGGGATCGTGATCCACCTCAAATCTCATCATTTCAGATTTCAGATCGAAAATCCGAGATTTCAAATCTGAAATTTCACATACACAGATTCATAATCGCGATCTCTCATTCTCCGATACCCGCCAGGGCCGGGCCAGCGGCGGTGGAGTACGAGGTGACGACGGGCGCGTCGTCCTCGACCACGGTGCCGAGGGTCTCGACCGGGGTATCG
>JAJYDH010000601.1 GCA_021777685.1 Planctomycetota bacterium
GGGCGAGGCGATGAGATCCCCCTCGGCCGACGGCGCGGCCGTCGAGGGCGATCCCGGGGCCCAGGCGACGCGATCGAGCCACGACGAGAAGGCCAGCGCCCGCTCGTCGAGCGCGACCCGGTCGAAGATATCGAGCGCGATCGGCGGCCTCGCCGGGTCTTCCAGGGCCAGGGCCGCCGAGCCGGAGAGTGCCTCCGGGGCCGGGACCAGGACCCCTTCGGGCACGCCCTGGGCGGCGAACGCCAGCGCCACCGACTCGGACGTCCCCGGCCCGACCGCCGCGATCGGCCGGGTCGGCTCGGGCCGGCCGACGAGCACCCCGACCGACGTCGAGACGATCGGCGCCGACGAGACCGACGGCGACACCGGCCCGACCGTCGACGACGGGGCCGGGGAGGCGGTCGGGCCCGGAGGCGTCGGCAGCGGGATTCCGGCCGCCGGGCCGATCGCCGTCGACGCCTGCGCGGCCCCCTGGCCGACGGCGTTGTCCAGGAGCAGCTCCCAGTCGACGAAGGCCGACCGGCCGCCGAGGGCGGACGCCGTGATCGCGCAAGACGCCGCCGCCAGCGGCAGGTGGACCGTCGCGAACGGCCCCGGAGGGCCCGGCGTGATGGCCGCCGAGCCCGAAGGCCCCCGGGCCTCCAGCGCCAGCCCTTCGCCGGTGTAGCGGACCAGCAGCGTGTAATTCCCGGCGGCCTCGGCCGTGAACCGGAACGTCACCGAGCCGTCGGCGGCGATCGGGGCCGTCACCTCGACCCCCTTCCGCGCCGCGGACGCCGAGACCCCGCCCAGCTCCTCGACGACGTTCGTCGCGGTCGCCACCCCGGAGGCGAGCAAGCTCCTCGGCTCCAGCCCCTCGGGGCGGATCGCAGAACGAGGCGTCAATCTCGGTCGTCGCGTCATCGGTCATGATCTCGGACGGGCCCGGGCGGATCTCCCTACCGAGACCCTAGGCCACGAGCCGGCCGATGCCCGCGAACGTCCGGGGGAATCAACATCCCGGGTGATGACCCGGGAGCCCGACGGCCCGCGCCATCGCCTGTCACGACGCCAGGACCCCTTCGAAGGCCGCCTCCAGCAGCTCTAGACCTTCGCGGGTCGCCCGGTGGCCCCGTCCCAGGTGTGGGGATGGACGACCGGGAACCGCGAGACCCCGATCGACCGGAGGGGCTCGGCCAGGCAGGCGAGCGCGTGGTTGGCCTCGACGGCCTCGCGGCGGGTCCGGACCTCCATGTGACGTGTCACTTCCCGCCCGCTTCGTCGAGGTCTCGGAACGTCAGGTCGTCGAAATACGACCGCGCGTCCGCCTTCGACCAGAGCCCGACCCGCCCGGCGTCGGGGAACGTCGAGTCGCGGACGTCGAGCGCCTTCATCCCGTCCAGGTAGCATTCGATATGGTCGCCCCGCATCACGACCCGGATCGATCGCCACCCCTCGCCCCGGGGGGCCTTCGAGTCCCGGAGCATGGTCCGCAGGCCGTCGACCACCTTGTAGACCCGGAAGTTGTCCTCCAGCGGGTTATACCGGGCGATGTAGTAGTTCTTCGAATCCCGGGCCCGCCAGACCAGCCCACCGCCCTGGTCGTCCTTCCCCTCGACCGCCCTGAGCCTGACCGAAAGCTCCAGGTCCCTCGCCGATGACCCCGAAGCCAGAGCCACGTTGAAGGTCTCGTCCGGGTTCGCCGCCCGCTGCGCCAGGACCTTCCCCTCGGGGGTCGCCACGACCTCCCACCGCCCGACCTCGTTCGAAAACCCCCTGGCGATCGAGCCCGGAGAATCCTCCTCGAAGCTCCACGACCGGACCTCCGCCCCCGCCAGGACCGCGACCACCAGCCCTAAGATGGCACCCTTCATCGTCGTCCCTCCTGCCGAATTCGTTCGGACCCGGGACATTATACCGACGGCGGCCCTGGAGACCCAGGCGACGGATGAAGCCGAAGATGCGTGCGTTGGTTCTGGACCTGGAAAGGCGGATCCAGGCTTCGCGACGACTGCATTGGTCTTCGACCACCTCAAAAATTGGAATCGGCGAGGTCTGATCGACGGCTGACGGTCGCATCGCAGTTCGAACGGAATTGTCCCTCAATTCGAGTAGAATAGAGAAAAATACAAACTTGTTTTGCTTGCTTTCGAAACCGATGCCTCCTCGCTCTCAATCCCGCCCGGACGACACCTGTCCCGACGCCGGGTCGAACCTCAGGGCGATCCTCCGGCCGACCTCCCCGGCCCAGAGGGCCGTGCCGAGGGGCGAGAGGTGGGCGTCCTTCAGGTGGCCGTTAAACAGCGGGCTGGTCGGCGGGGAATGTCCCGTCGCCCGGGCCTGTTTCATGAGCCGGAGGTGCTCGTCGGTGAACGCGGCGAGCGGGTTGAGGTAGGACGATGAGTCCAGCATCGAGCGATCCGAGAGCCGCCCCGGATATTGCCCCTGGTGGGCCTGGCCGGTGACCTGGACCTCCAGCGGGATCGGCACCAGCAGGCAGGGGACCGAGCGGGCCGTGCAGAATGACTCGATCGCGTTGATCCAGTACATCGCCTCGTCCCAGTCGCCGCCGCCTTCGAGGACCTCCAGCGAGTTGCCGACGTCGTTCGGGTAGAGGCTGACCACGACGAAGTGGGGCCGGAAGCGGTCGAAGTACTCGCAAAGGGTGTAGTAATACTGCTCGGGCGAGTAGCCGAGGTGGCCGGTGTTGAGGACCGAGACCGAGCCGCCCCACGCCTCCCGGAGGGCCTTCTCCAGCCGGGCCGGCGGCGTCTCGTCGTCGCCCACGAGCATGCCTTGCATGAACGAGTCGCCGAGGACCAGGATTCGGGCCTTCGCGCCCGGGTCGGGCTCGGCCCCTCGGCAGCCCCACGAGTTGGTCGTCTGCTCCGAGCCGGG
Organism: Planctomycetota bacterium; assembly: GCA_021777685.1. Classification (GTDB taxonomy): domain Bacteria; phylum Planctomycetota; class Planctomycetia; order Isosphaerales; family Isosphaeraceae; genus Tundrisphaera. The sequence continues at coordinate 2,878 of JAJYDH010000601.1, forward strand.
TACGACGTCCACCTTCGCCCGGGCCAGGGCCGAGCGGACCTCGGGCGAGTCGGGCAAAAGGAAGAACCCGGCCAGCCCCCTGGTCAGGACCACGTTGCTCGTCCAGACCGACCTCGTGTTCGGCCGGAACCGGTACGCCCGGCCCGAGTCGTCGGCCTCGAAGACCTTCGACGAGAGGGTCGCGGTCCCGTCGACGTTGGCCCAGCGGACCAGGGCGTCCCCGGGCGCCATGCCGCCCGCCTTGAGCGCGAGCCGCCATTCGGGCCGCGCCTCGCGCTCGAAGTAGCCTCGATAGGTCTCGGTCTTCTCCGCGATCCCCTGCGCCCGCTGGAGTCGGACCCGGGCGTCGACCTCCTCGCGGCCGGGGGGATAGCCGACCATCCGGAAGAAGGCCCACCGGGCGCGGAGCGCCAGCCTCGCCGCGCCGTGCCGGCCGGCGGTCGAACCGCCGACCAGGGCGATCGTCCCGACGATCGTGATGGCCAGGATCGCCAGCTTGAAGGCCCGCTCCAGCCGCCGGGATCGCTCCAGCGACGGCAGCAGACGTTGCCTGAGATGGGACCGCCGGCCCCGTCGAGTCCACCGGATCATGGGGCCGTCGCCCGCGACCGCGTCGCGCCTCCCGGATCGATCGAAATCGCCGGCCGGAGATCCCGGCCCGGCCCTTCGAACATATCGCGAACGCCGCCCGATGGGGACCGGGTCCTCTCGGGCGGGTTCTTCCTGCCTCGGTCCTGCCCCCCCTCTCCCTTCGGGCCGACCGACCATCACTCTCGGCGCGCGGCCGGGGTCGGCCGTCACCGCCT
>JAJYDH010000065.1:0-14067 GCA_021777685.1 Planctomycetota bacterium
AGCCCCACCATCCGAATCCGTGGTGGGGCTCGCCCGAGGCTCGACCCACCCTACAGGAGGCCGGCCACCATTCGATCAATCTCGGCGCGCGAGGGCAAGGCCCCCTGGGCGCCGGGCTTGGTGACGGCGATCGCGGCGGCGGCGTTGGCCCGGGTCGCGGCCTCGACCGGCGCGAGCCCTTCGGATAGGGCGGCGGCGAGCGCGCCGTTGAAGGTGTCGCCGGCGCCCACGGTGTCGACCGCCTCGACCCGGCAAGGCGGCACGGCGATCGATCGGCCTTCCCTGTCGAAGACGCGGCAGCCTCCCGACCCCAGGGTCAGGACGACCCGGCTCACGCCCAGCGACCGCAAGGCGTCGCCGATCGCGTCGGGTTCCGCCGATGCGAGCCCGGCCAGGATCAGGGCCTCGGACTGATTCGGCGTCAGGACGTCAACCCGCGACAACACGCCCTTCGCCCCCAGGAGCGAGGATGCTGGCGCCGGGTTGAGGACCACAGTCATCCCCGCCCCGTCGGCCCGCTCGATCGCCCGAATGACCGTCTCGATCGGCACTTCGAGGCTGGCCAGGAACACGCCCGAGGGTCCGAAGACGTCGTCGGGAAGCTCGTCGATGTACTCGGGGGTGAGCCGGGCGTTGGGGCCCATCGCCACGCCGATCAGGTTCTCGCCGTCGTCGCCCACGAGGATCAGCGCGACGCCCGAGGACTCCCCTTCGACCAGACGGGCGTGGCGGAGGTCGATCCCCTCGTCGAAGTAGCGGTCGCGCATCTGGCGGCCGAAGGCGTCGTCGCCGAAGGCGGTCAGGAAGACCACCTCGGCCCCCGCCCGGCGGGCGGCGACGGCCTGATTGGCCCCCTTGCCGCCGGTCGAGGTGAAAAAAGTCGAACCCAGCCGGGTCTCGCCCGGCGTCGGGAGCCGGTCGAGCCGCAGGTTCATGTCCATCAGGCTGGCGCCGAGGACGACGACGCGACCCATACCAGTACCCCGAGGCTCGGCACCACCCTACATTTTATCGGTAATCCTCCCGGATCGGGTGGAAGACGTCGAGCGCGACGGCGGGGCCGTCGAGGGCCTGGACCTTGTGGACGACGTGGCCGGGGATTCGCCAGATGTCGCCGGGGCCGAGGATCTTGGTCACGCCGCCGACGGTGAACTCGGCCCGGCCGGAGATCATCATCCCCATCTGCTCGTGGGGGTGCGAGTGGTCGGGGACCGTCGAGCCGGGCTCGAAGGTGACGAGGGAGAGCATCAGGCCGTCGCCGGCGGTCGCGCGGAGCTCCACGCCGGGGAAGAGACGCCGGTGCGTCCCCCCTCCGGCGGGGATGAAATAGCGGTCGGCGTCATTGGTCGCGGTTTGGTCGCTCATCAGTTCCGCCCGTAACGCTCGGCGAACCAGAGGCCCGAGGTCGCGAAGAATTCCTCGCGGTTCAGGCCGAGGCACGCGGTGATGGCGTCGTCGAGCTTGCCCTGCCCTTCGAGCATGACGCGGACGAAGTTCGCGACGACGGTGGTGTTGGAGTTGGCCTGCATCCACTCGAAGAGGGAGAAGCCGACGGCGCGGGTCGTCTCGACCTTGGCCTCGCCGCCGAGGGCCTCGTTGGCCTTGGCCTGCCAGCCGATCCGGACGTTGTCGGCGGTCTCCTGGCGGAGCCGGCGGTAATAGGGGCTGGAGGCCGATTCGAGGCGCGAGGCCATGTACGCCCCCAGGCCGAGCGTGACCCAGCGCGGCGGCTTGCCGGCCTTGGCGGCGGCATTCGCGTAGAGCTGCTCGGCCAGGACGGCCGCCAGGGTCCGCTCGGGTCCGCCCGACAGCTCCTCGGCGGCCTTCTTCTTCCGGCTGGAGCCCTTCCTGGCGACGGGTGCGGCCTCCTCGCCGCCGGCGGCGGGGTCCACCGCGACGATGTAGGGGGACTCGACCGTCAGCTTGGCCCGGGCGTCCTCGCCGGCCTCGACTTCCTGGTTCTCGTTCGTCCGGACGAACTCGACGAAGGGGACCTGGTCCTTGAAGACGTACAGGCCGATCTTCTCGGTCGGGGGCAGGACCGGCGGCTTGCCGGGGGCGGTGAGCAGCTTGTTGGCCAGCGTGAACTGGGCCTCCATCGCCTGGAGGAGCTTGTCGGCGCGGGCCTTGGGGAGGTTGCTGAGGAGCAGGAAATGGCCGGTCTTGGTCGTCGTCACCTCGGGCTCGGCCTTGGTGGCCAGCTTCCAGCGATCCCGGCCCGCCTGCTCGGCGAGCTTGTCGCGCTCGTCGGGCGAGAGCTTGGCGAGTTCGGCCCGCCGGAGGTCGTCGAGGGTCGCGGCGTACTTGTTCATGGGGTCGGTCGCCGCGATCCCGGCGTCGAGCTTCGCCCCCTGCTTGATCCAGGCTTCGATCTTCGCCTCGGCCTCGTCGGCGAACCCGCGCTGCCCGTTCCGGGGCGGCATCTGGGGCTTCTCCTCCCCCTTGAGCATCAGGACGAGCATGCTCGCGTCGGGGTCGCCGGCGACGATGTCCTTGCCGCGCTTGCCGCCGTTCATCAGCTTCTCGAACGTGGTCATGTCGAGCTTGCCGTTGCGCAGCCCCTGGCCGTTGCCGCTGTGGCAGCCCACGCAGTTGGCGACCAGGATCGGGGCGATGTCGCGCTTGAACGAGAGCGAACCGTCGGCCGGAGGGGCGTCGGCCGCCGCCGGCGTGGCCGCCTTGGCGGCGTCCGCGGCCATCTCGTCCTTCGGCATCGCGTCGGCCGCCTTCCTGGGCGCGACCTTCTTCTTGGACTTCTGCGCGGCCAGGATCACCCGGCCCTTGCCATCCTCCGCCGAGGTGGCCCCGGCGGCGACGATCAGGCATGCCGACAGGCCGACGACGACGCCCCAGCGACCGAGTCCGACGATCTGAACCGACATAAGCCCATCCCGTTTGAGGTGACATAGCACGGTTGGATGTGCCAATTGTGGAGGATGTCGCCGCGAATCGCAAGGCCCTGCGCCCGGAATGCCACCTCGAAGCGACGGGTCTGTCAATCCCTGGCGATGGCGAAGGCGACCTCGCGGACGGCCGAGCGGTCGGCGGTCAGGTCCTTCTCCGTCACCCTGATCCGGTAGTCGCCGGGCGGGAGCGGCCGGGGGAGGACCAGCTTGTAGGCGATGTAATAGTCGCGGCGGCGGCGGCGGCAGGTCTCCTCGGCGGTGCCGAGCGACCGGGTCAGGATCGGCGCGCCGCCCCCTTCGGGGAGGATCTCCAGCTGCGCCGCGAGCCGGGTCCGGAAGCCGGCGGAGGTCTGTTCGAACCGAATGCCGTCGACCTCGCAGTAGAGGATGACCGGCTGGCCGGCCTTGCGGACGGGGGGCTCGAACGGCTCGAAGTCGCCGAACCGCTCGACCTTGCTGCACACGCGGAGGTCGACGATCTCCAGCGGGGCCTTGTCCTCCAGGACCAGGACCGCCGAGCGGACCTCCTCGCCTCGTTTGGGCGACTCGGCCGGGGGCTCGTCGAGCGCCCGGAGCACGGCGCGGACGCCGTCGCCGTCGGCGTCGTGCTGGCCGAGATCCGGGTCGATGTCGGGCTCGGCCAGCCAGGCGAGCACCCGGGCGCGGAGCCCCCAGGGCGAGGCGACGCCGCCCGACTGTTCGAGCCTGGCCCGGGCCAGCCCGCCGAGCTTCCGGACGCCGTCTCGCCAGAGTTCCTCGGGGCGGGGCGGTTCGGGCTCCCTGGGCTTCGGCTCCTCGGCCTTCGCGGGGGCCGGCGGGGCGGCGGCCACGGCGACCGCGGCCGGCTCGGGCTTCGGCGGCGTGGGCATCGGCGTGGCCGGGGGCGGGGTCAGCGGCTTCGACATCTCTTCGAGGGCGATCGCTTCGAGCCCCTTGGCCCGCTCCAGCGCGGCGTCGAGCAGCGGGGTCGGGGCCGGCTCGTGAGGCGGCGAGGACGGCGAGAGCGTCGCGGCCGTGCTCGTGACCGGCTCGATCGACGACAATTCGGCCGGGGGCTCCATCGCGACCGTCGCCGGCAGGAGCGCGGCGCGGCCCGCCGAGGCGAGCGTGGTCTGCGGGCTGTTCGGCGACGGCGCGAGCCGCCCCAGCGGCATCGCGTGGCAACCGGCCAGCGCGGCCATCGCCAGGGCCGCGAGCCCCGGCGCGACTCGCCGCGATCGACTGCCGAGCGTCATGGCGGCCTCACTCCGGATCGGAAAGGAAGACGGGGATCGCCGCGATCTGATACCCCATTCCGCCCGACCGGGCAAGCTCAACTCGCTCCCAGTAGGGCGGGTGAGCGGAAGCGAAACCCGCCGGGACCTGGACGTGGACGAAGCCGGTGGGTTTCGCTTCCGCTCACCCACCCTACAAATCGCCATGCGACCGGATGATCCTGAGCCATCGCGCCCGTTCCATCCGATCGGCCCGGTCGACCCGGCGGGCTTCTTCGACCCCGATCCGGCGGAACTTGACGGGGTCGCCGGGGCGGAGCTGGCCCAGGCGGTCGAGGTCGGCCGAGATGACGTGGGCGAGGTGGAGGTAGCCGCCCATCGTGCCCCCGGCGACCCCCAGGACGATCGGCAGCCCCCCGGCGATCTGGACCGCCCCCGGCGCGACCGGCGCGGAGGCCCGATCGGCCTCGGCCTCCCGGGGGATGGGCGGGCCTTCGAGTCTCAAGCCCATCCGGTCGGACCGGGCCGAGACCCGGTATTCGCCCGATTCCAGGAGCCGGGCATCTCCAAGGTCCGCGTCGGGGCCATCGATGACGCGAATGGGTTCCTCGGGAAATGTCGGGGACCAGGGCCACGAGACCGGCCGGCGGGTCGGGGTCGAGCCGGGCCCGCCGGTAAGGACGTCTCCCGGCTTGAGGCGAGATTCGGCCGAGCGGCTGCCCAGCACGACCGGCGTCCGCCAGCCTCCCAGGACGGCCAGATATGTCCGGGCGCCGAAGGGCGACCCGCCGAGGACCAGCTCCTCGCCGGCGCGGAGGGTCGCCGACTGGGGAATCTGGAGCGGCCGGTCGGGGCCCGACGGGTCGCGGATCAGGGCGGACATCGGGGCGCCGGCCAGGGCGATCGCCAGGGGGGCATCGGCCCGGTAGATGCCGCCGACCAGGGTCAACTCCAGCGCGGCGGCGTCGGGATCGTTGCCGAGCAGGACGTTGGCCAGGTCGAGCGAGCCTCGGTCGAACGCCCCGCCGGGCGGGACGCCGAATTCGCGGTAGCCGACGCGCCCCCGGTCCTGGACCGTCGTGCTGGCGCCGGGCCGGACCACGACCAGGGCCACGTCAGGCGAAGCCCCTGGGCTCGATTCCCGCGTCGTTCAGGGTCGCCAGCACGAGGTCGGCCAGCTCGACCGAGCCGGGGTCGTCGCCGTGGATGCAGAGGGTCCTGATCCCCCGGTCGACCAGCGCGAGGACCTGGGCTCGGATCTCGGCCGGGTCTCGGAGGATGGCGTCGGGCTCGGTCCGGGGGACGAGCCGGCCATCGGGGAGGTAGCGGCGGTCGGCGAACCCCTCGGCGATGAACGGGACGCCCATCGTCCGGGCCAGCTTCTCGACCAGCCCGCCGGGCTGGCCGAGGATCGGCAGCCCTCGGTCGGCGACGGCCGTGACCAGCGGGACGGCGACCTCGCCCGAGACCTGGGCCCGGTTGTAGAGGGCGCCGTGGGCCTTGACGAACCGGAGGGTCGCGCCGGCCTCCTCGGCCAGCCGGCGGAGTTCGGCGACCTGACGATGGACCTCGTCCCCGAGCGCCGCCAGGTGGGCGGGATCGTCGATCCATCGCTCGTCGCGGCCGAAGTTCTCGCGGTCGGGGTAGCCCGGGTGGGCGCCGACGACCACCCCCAGCCCCTCGGCCCAGCGGAGGGTCCGCAGGCTGGTCGAGCGGTCGCCCGCGTGGGCCCCGCAGCAGACGCCGGCCGAGGTGACGCGGCCGAGCAGGGCGAGGTCCCAGGGATATCCTTCGCCGAGGTCGGCGTTGAGGTCGATCGTGCGCGGCATGGGCGGTCCTCCGTATCCAGTATGGCCGATCCGGGCAGGGCGGTCGACCTGGGATTTGCTAGGGAGGGTCGCCCGGGAAATCTGGGGCATCTCGGCCATTCGTTCCTACGACACCCTGTCCGGTGGTTTACAATCCTGTCGTCAACGGTCCGTCGAGAGCGTCCGATCGGGAGGAAGTCCGTGTCCCAGGCCGCCCAGAAGATCCAGCTCTCGACGATCGACCGGCTCACGCCCGCCGCGGACCGGGACCGGGTCGACCTCGACCTGGCGGAGTTCTTCGACGACGCGAGGCGGGCCTACGCGGCCAACCCGCACGTCGGGCCGCTGTTCCGCCACCTCGCGGAATTCGTCCTCCGGGGGGGCAAGCGGCTCCGCCCCCGGCTCTGCCTGGCGAGTTACCGGATCTTGACCGGCCGGTACGACCCGCCGCCCCGGCCCGTCGCCCTGGCGGCGGCGAGCCTGGAGGTCTTCCACGCCTTCATGCTCGTCCACGACGACCTGATCGACGGCAGCGTGACCCGCCGGGGCCGGCCGACCCTCCACGAGGCCATCCGCCTCGACGCCGAGCGGCCCGACGAGCCGGCCGAGCGGAAGCGGGCCGGCGACCTCGGCCTGATCGCGGGCGACCTGCTCTGCGCCCTCGGGATGCGCCTGCTCGGCCGGTCGGGGCTGGACGACGCGGCCCTCGGCCGGGCCAATCGGCTGGTCGCCGACATGCTCCTGGAGACCGGCCTGGGCGAGGCGCTCGACGTCCTCTACGACGATTGCCCGCTGGAGCACCTGAGCGAGGACCAGCTCGTCGAGTCGTACCTCCGCAAGACGGCCCGCTACAGCGTCTCCGGCCCGCTCGTCCTGGGGGCGACCCTCGCCGGCGCCGAGGGTCCGGTCTCGCGGGCGCTCGACCGCTTCGGCGACCTCCTCGGCTTCGGATTCCAGGTCCAGAACGACCTCGACGCCCTCGACGAGGACCCCGAAGACGGCGACCAGCCCGACCTCGACGCCGGCAAGCGGACCTACGTATTGTGGGCGGCCTATCAGGGGCTGGATGAGGCCGGTCGACGGGAATTGAATGAGGCCCTGGGCCTGCCCATCGGCCTCGACCGGCGCCGGAAGCTCCTCGCCCTGATCGCCGAGAGTGGCGCCGTGGAAGCCTGCCGGGCCCGGCTCGACGGCGTCCGCCGAGAGGCCGTCGACGTCCTCCGCGAGGCCCCGCTCAGCCCCGCCCAGCGTCGCCAGTTCGTCGAGCTGACCGAGATGTTCCGCGCCACCCGCCGGGCCATCGCCCGGGTCGCCGACTCCTTGAAGTTCCCCGAAAGCTCGCCCTGCCCGCCCCGATAATCTCGAAATCGGATTTGATTTATTCCGGGTGCGGAATATAAAAAGGGTGATTGACAGGACACGGTCTCGCGGGAGGAGTGCGGATGGCCTGGGATGTGGCCGCTCACGAGGAGTTCGCGAGATGGCTGTTCGAGGAGAGCGACGATGTCCAGGTCAAACTGACCGCAGCCCTCGCCATCCTGGCCCAGTTCGGCCCCCAACTCGGCCGTCCCCTTGTGGACACGGTCTCCGGGTCGGACTTCGACAACATGAAGGAACTCCGGCTCTAGGTCGGCCGCTCCCCTTATCGGGTCCTTTTCGCCTTCGACCCGATCCGCCGCGCGATCCTGCTCGTCGGCGGCGACAAGGGCAAGGATAAGCGGTGGTGCAAGATCAACATTCCTATCGCCGATGCTCGATTCCGCGAGCATCTGGCCAAGATGAAAGACGAGGCGTCCGATGGCGATCCCGTTCCGTGAGATCCTGGAACGATTCACGCCGGAGCAGCGGGCGGAGATCGAGGCCCGCGCCGCGAAGCTGATCGCCGAGGAGTACAACCTCCGCGACGTCCGCGAGGCCCTGTCGAAGTCGCAGGCCCAGGTCGCCGAGGCCCTGGGCGTCGAGCAAGCGGCCGTCTCCAAGATGGAACGGAGGGCCGACGTCTACGTCAGCACGCTCCGCAAGCACATCCGGGCGCTGGGCGGCGAATTGGAGATCGTGGCCCGGTTCCCCGGCCGCGATCCCGTGCGGATCACCCAGTTCGGCGGCCCCGAGATCCGGCCGGCTCGCCGGGGCCGGAAGAAGGCCGCCGAGACGAAGGCCACCGAGGCGAAGTCCACCGAGGATCGCTGAGCTTTCCCAACCGAAAAGAGATATCCCCGCCTAAATTCGCCCCGCGGAAGGCCCGCCCTCTGATGAGCATCCTCCCCCCGACCCTCGACCCGAAACCGCCCGCGATCCCCCTCGGAAGGCCCGCCGAGGTCGGCTCGAAGGGCCGGGCGGTCGTGATCGGCAGCGGGTTCGGCGGGCTGGCGGCGGCGATCCGGCTCCAGGCGAAGGGGTATTCGACCACGATCCTGGAGATGCGCGACCGGCCGGGCGGCCGGGCCTATGTTTACCAGGACAAAGGGTTCACCTTCGACGCCGGGCCGACGATCATCACCGTCCCGTTCGTCCTCGACGAGCTGGCCGCGCTGGCCGGGAAGCGGCTCGACGAGTACGTCAGGATCGTCCCGTGCGACCCGTTCTACCGGATCTATTTCGCCGACGGCCGCGAGTTCAACTATGTGGGCGACCAGGCCCGGCTCGAGGCCGAGATCGCCAGGTTCAACCCCGACGACGTGGCCGGCTACCGGGCGTTCCTGGCCTATACCGAGAAGGTCTTCGACCGGGCCTTCACCGACCTCGCCGACCACTCGTTCCATAGCATCTGGGAGATGGTCAAGGTCGCTCCCGACCTGATCAAGCTCCGGGCGGATCAGTCGGTTTACAAGAAGGTCTCGACGTTCATCAAGGACCCGAGCCTCCGCCAGGTCTTCTCGTTCGAGCCGCTCTTGATCGGCGGCAACCCGCTCCGGTCATCGTCGATCTATTCGATGATCCACTACCTGGAAAAGACCTGGGGCGTCCACTTCGCGATGGGCGGGACCGGGGCGCTGGTGAGCGGGCTGGTGAAGTTATTTGAGGACATGGGCGGCCGACTCGAACTGGACGCCCGGGCCGAGGAGATCGAGGTCGAAGGCGGCCGGGTCAAGGGGGTCCGGCTGGCCTCGGGCCGGCGGTTCGCGGCCGATGTCGTCGTCTCCAACGGCGACGTGGCGAATACCTACCGGAAGCTCATCAAGCCCGAGCACCGCCGGAAGTGGACCGACCGCCGGCTGGAGCGGATGAAGTACGCCATGTCGCTGTTCGTGGCCTACTTCGGCACGGATCGGACGTACCCCCACCTGCCGCACCACTCGATCATCCTCGGTCCTCGGTATCACGGGTTGCTCGGCGACATCTTCGACCGGAAGGTCGTCGCCGACGACTTCTCGGTCTACCTCCACGCCCCGACGAGGACCGACCCCAGCCTCGCCCCGCCGGGTTGCGAGACCTTCTACGTCCTCAGCCCGGTCCCGCACCTGGGCGGAGGCCAGGACTGGGACGCGATCAGGGACGAGTACGCCGACCGCATCCTCGCCTCGCTCGAAAAGCCGCACCTCGTCCCGGACCTCCGCAAGCACCTGGTCACGCTCCGGACCTTCACGCCGAAGGACTTCGAGACCCAGCTCGACGCCTTCCACGGCTCGGCCTTCCAGTTCGAGCCGGTCCTGACCCAGAGCGCCTGGTTCCGGCCCCACAACCGGAGCGAGGACGTCGGCGGGCTGTTCTTCGTCGGCGCCGGGACGCACCCCGGAGCCGGGCTGCCGGGGGTGATCAGCAGCGCGAAGGTCCTGGAGAAGTGGCTGTGACGGTCGGGTTGAACGGAGTCCATCCCGGGATCGGAGCCCCTCACCCCCCCCCTTTCCCAGAGGGAGAAGGAGGCAGAAATTATCCCCCTCTCCGTCTGGGAGAGGGCCGGGGTGAGGGCTCATGGCCATCACGAAAGACTCCCGCCCCATCCCCCCTCGAATCCCGGGGCGCCCGCGTCTGCCGGCGGATCACCCGGCACTACGCGAAGACCTTCTATTTCGCCTCGGCCTGCCTCCCGCGCGAGACCCGCGCCCACGCCTACGCGGTTTACGGCTTCTGCCGATGGGCCGACAACGGCGTGGACGATGCGAAGGACCGCGCCGAGGCCGCCGAGAAGCTCGACCTCGCCCGGAACGCCCTCGACCTGGCCTATTCGAGCCGCCCGGCCCCGCCGGGCCTGCTCGCGTTCCGCCGGACGGCCCGGCTCCGGTCGATCCCCCGGCATCTGTTCGACGACCTGCTCGACGGGATGGAGATGGACCTCGACGTGACCCGCTACCCCGACTTCGCCGCCCTCGATAGGTACTGCTACCGGGTCGCCGGGGTGGTCGGGCTGATGATGACGCACGTCTTCGGCTACCGCTCCGAGCGGTGCTGGCCCGACGCGCTGGCCCTGGGGACGGCCATGCAGTTGACCAACATCCTCCGCGACGTCGCCGAGGACTTCCGGATGGGCCGCGTCTACCTCCCGCAGGACGAGATGGCCCGGTTCGGCGTGACCGAGGGACAGATCGCCGAGGGCCGGGTCGACAAGAATTTCCGGGCCCTGATGCGGTTCCAGATCGGCCGGGCGAGGCGGTATTATGCCGAATCCGAGGCCGGCATCCCCTGGCTCGTGGGCGACTCCAGCCGCCTGACCGTCCGGGTCATGGGCCGCCTCTACGGCGGCATCCTCGGGGCGATCGAGCGGCAAGGGCTCGACGTCTTCAAGGCCCGGGCCCGCGTCTCGACCCCCCGGAAGCTCGCGACCCTCGCCGCCTGCCAGGCCGAGACCTGGCGCGACTCCTGGGGCCGATTCTGGGGATGATGGATGGACACCCGAACGAGACGACCGTGACCCGACTCGACCCCGACCGCTTCTTCGACCGGACCTCGCCGGGCGCCCACGAGTGGTGGTACTTCGACGCCATCAGCGACGACGGCCGCGACGCGATCGTGATCGTCTGGTACGCCGGCCTGCCGTTCGACCCGGCCTACGGCGTGGCGACCCTCCGGCATCTCCGCAACCCCGCGAAGTACCCCCAGCCCCGGGCCCTCGACCACTCGGCCATCGGGTTCAGCTGGTATCGCGACGGCAAGACGATCGCCTACGCCCTGAACGGCTTCAAGGCCGATCGGTTCCGCCATCAGGCCGGGCCGTTCGCCGTCGAGGTCGACACCAGCCGGGTCGAGCGGGACGAGGAAGGTTACAGGCTGACCATCGCCACGCCGAGCGTCGAAGGCCGCCCGATCCGCGCCGAATTCCGGTTCAAGCCGGCCGACTCGACCGAGCCGTTCGAGCGCGACCTCGGCTCGCCCGAGGCTCCTCACAACTGGATACTCGCCGCGCCCGATTGCCGGGTCGAGGGGAAAGCCTCGATCGGCGGCGATGAGATGGCCTTCGCCGGCCGGGGCTACCACGACCACAACGCGGGGGCCGAGGATTTGTCGGTCGCGATGAAGCGGTGGGAGTGGGGCAGGGTCCATCGAGGACCGGCAACGGACATCTATTATGCGAGCGAGCCGAGGCGAGGGTTGCGGCAGACGCTCTGGGTCACCTGTCTGGATGGTCGGCCCGTCGAGATCCGCGAGGACCTGACCGGCACCGGGCTCGATCGCGGGCAGCGGAACGTCTTCGGCGTCCGGCATCAACGCATCCTCGCGTTCGCCGAGGGCCCGCGCCGGCTCCTCCGCTACACCGGCCCTTGCGTCGACGACGGGCCGTTCTACCGCCGCTGGATCGCCGATTTCCTCGAAGTCGCCGGCGCGGATCGGGGCGTCCCGGGCATCGCCGAGCTGCTCGACACCCGGAACCTCCACAAACCCTGGTTCAACTGGATGATCCCTTACAGGCTCAAGCGGCCCTCTTGAAAAAATTTCAAGAATCGCCGGTGGATCTGTCGGATGGATCGCCCGGTTCTCGAATAGCTTGTCAGAGCGGCCCGCGTGGCGGGCCCGATCGTGGCAACCGGACATCCCGATTTCATGGAGGAAACGGATGCTCGTCCTGAGTCGCAAGCAGTTCGAGGGTATTCAGATCGGTTCGGACATCCGGATCAAGATCGTCAAGGTCGACCGCAACCAGGTCCGGCTGGGGATCGAGGCCCCGCCCGACGTCGCCATCGTCCGCGACGAGCTGGTCGCCGACCCCGAGGCGTCCGAGGCCCGCTCGGCCTGGGAGTCGTCCGACCCGGCTCGTTGAGCGTCCGTCCCCCCCGACGGGCAGGCACGAGGGCACGCCCCAGGAGGAGCCTCGCTCGCTCCCCGGTGGGTCGGGCTCCCTTGCCTGCTCGTTCGCGTTGAGAATCCGCACTCGATCGACGAAGCCGGCCCGATCCACCGACCTTGCCGGGGGACCGGGCCATCCGTCGTCGCCCCCGCGATCAGAGCGGGACGGGCGGCCCGCTCTCGGGCTCCTCGTCGGGATTGGCCCCGGCGTAAGCCTGGGTCGCCTTCAGGCCGGTCCGGAACGAGTCGAGGCAGAGGTCGATCTTCGAGCTGAGCGGCCCCTTCAGCTTGGCGTCGTAGATGAAGACCAGGGCGACCTCGTGGTTCCCGTCCTTGTAGGTGTAGAGCCGGGCCTCCTTGTCGCCGGCGGTGAAGATCAGACGCTTGAAGGTGTTCCCCTTCTTGGTGCGTTCCTCGACGAATTTGGGGGCCTGCAACCCCTCGGGCGAGCCGAGGTTGTTGATCAGGACGCCGAGGACGTCGCCGACGAACTCGCCACGCGCGGCGGCCGGCGGGGGGGGCGGGGCGCCCTTGGTCGGCGGCTTCTTGGGCATCTTCACCCGGGCCAGCAGGTGCAAGGTCGAGCCGGCCGCGTCGATGAACGACGCATCGAGGTCGAACTGGCCCTCGCCGACCGACAGCCCGCCGGTCTTGGCCAGGGCCTCTTCCTTGGGGGCCCGGATGAAGATCGAGAGGTCCTGGAACTTCTTCTCGCCCGGCGGGTCCATCAGGTTCTTCTTGAGCCGTCGGGCATATTCCAGGTTCTCCAGGGTCGTGCGCATCCGCTTCTCATAATTCTCCCGCCCGCAGCCGACCGCGATGACCAGGGCGGCGGACACCGTCACCAACCAGACCCGACGCATGAGAGGCACCTCGCGACGACCAGGGCGAGGGCCGAACATCCCCCTTCGAAGGGCGTTCGAAGGGGGCCGAGACGTTCGGCCGGAGGACCGGGCCTGGCCCGGTGTCCCGATCATTCAATGTCCAACGAGGGCCCGGCCTTGTCAAGCGACCGGCGCCGGGAGGCCAGGGGCGATCGCGTCTTCAAGCCGGGAAGGATGCCGGGCGATCGGGGCAAAACGAACCCAACGGCGATCAAAACTGGACCCAACCTCTCGGCCGCCTGGCTTTCAGCGTGGCCCTCAGCGAGTCGATCCCGGCCGTGGTCACTCCCGTCCCGCTCAGCGAGAGTTCGCGGAACTGCTTCAACTCGGCGAGATGAGCCAGCACGGCGTCGGTGATCTTCGGGTTGCCGTCCAGATCCAGGCGACCAAGCTCGACAAAGCCGGAGAGAACCCCGAGCCCCCCGTCTTCGAGGGCAGAGTCCCGGATCCGGATCTCCCCGAGCCCGGTCAGGTTGCGGATCGACTCCAGGCTCTCGACCTTCGACCCGATGATGTCCAGCGTTTTCAGCTTGCGCAGGCCGGCGAGATGGGCGAGGCCCTTCGACGTGATCGCCGACGGGTGTCCCTTCGCGTCGATGTGCAGCTCTTCGAGGTTCGTCAACGATCCCAGATGAGCCAAACCGGCGTCGGTCAGGTGTTCTCCCGGGAGCCAGAGCGTCTTGAAGCTCGTCAGGCCGGAAAGGCGGGCGAGGTCGGCGTCCCGGATCGGTAAGCCGTCGAGTGTGAGATCCTCCAGCTTCGCCATCCCCGCGAGATGGATCAGCCCCGCGCCCGTCACGCTCGTCTCACCAATGTCGAGTGTTCGGATTTGCCCGAGTCCGGAGAATCGGGCGAGCAGGCCATCGTCAACTTCCTTGTTGCCCTGGACATCGAGCACTTCGAGGTGTCGGAATTCTCCAATTCGTCGGGCCAGGGCGCCATTATTCCTCGGCCAGCCCGGCGTGCTCCGGCGGATAGATCTCCGAGAGGCCGTTGGCCATCACGCCGATCGTCCGCCCGCCCGCCTTCAAGGCGC
>JAJYDH010000065.1:14077-17629 GCA_021777685.1 Planctomycetota bacterium
GTCGGGCCAGGGCGCCACCATCCTTCGGCCAACCGGGCGTGCCTGGCGGTAGATCTCGATCCTCGGGCGAGAGGATCCCGACACACGTCACGTTGCAGAGGAAGTCCATCCCCACGCGGTCGATCAGCCAATCCGGGTACGGCGGCTCGGCGGTATTTTCGTACCAGACGCCGTCGTGCTGTGCCCAGTCGTACATGACAAAGCCGCCGAGTCGTTTGATCATCGCCACCGTCTCGGTCTGCCGGCGGGCGGACGCGACGGACCAACCGAACCCACCGCCGAAGACCAGCACGGCGAGCATCATCGCGCGGAGGCTCAGCCTCGGGCGGGGCAGGCGGCGGAAGATCGCGAACGATAATTTTGGCATACGAAGCCACCACCATCCGGAGGTCGATCGGCGACGGGGCTCGGAGACGATCCGCCCGTCGTCCTTATCTTCACGCCGGGGGCCGGCTGCTCATACGTCTTTCCGGGAATTCCGCGAAACCGAGTCGAGCGCCAGCAGGCCGAGGTTCGCCAGCCACTGGACGGCGAAGACGGTCAGGTACGTCTCGTGGAGCGAGAAGAACCGGTCGTGGCCCGTCCCCGAGTCGAGCCGGGCGCCCATCTCCCAATGCATCGCGACCAGGACGACCAGCAGGAGCGCGCTCGCGGCAAGCAAACCCAACCTCGCCTTGCCCCGCCAGCCCGACCGCTCGGCCCGGTCGGCGATCAAGACGAGGCCATTCAGGAGCAGGGCGGCGAGGCCCAGCATATAGAGGAAGGGGGCGACCCGGCGGCTGATGTCGCCGGTCTCCATCCCGCCGAGCGACTCGTGGAGGTCGGGCACGACGACGGCGGCGTAGAAAGTGAACCCCCCGAACCAGACCGCGAAGGCGACGCGGGCGAGGAGTCGGAGGGCGAAGGTCGCGATGGCTTTGGGTTCGATCCGGATCAAACTTCGAGGATCTCCGCCGACTTCTTCTCGGCCATCTCGTTGACCCGGCCCTCGAATCGCTTGGTCAGGGCCTGGATCTCCTCCTTGCACTTCTCGGCGTCGTCCTCGGTCAGGACCTTGTCGAGGAGCTCCTTGTCGGACGACTTGTTGGCGTCGCGGCGGATGTTGCGGATCGAGACGCGGGCCTCCTCGGCGAGGTCCTTGACGCGGCCGACGAGCTTCTTGCGCTGCTCGACGGAGAGCGAGGGGACGTTGAGGCGGACGACCTTGTTGTCCGAGTTCGGCGTCAGGCCGAGGTCGCTGGCCTGGATCGCCTTGACGATGTCGCCGATGGCGGTCTGGTCGAACGGGCGGATCAGGATCTGCTGGGGCTCGGGCGTGCTCAGGTTGGCGAGCTGCTTCAGGGGCGTCGGCGAGCCGTAATATTCGACCCGGATCGAGTCGACCAGCCCGGTGTTCGCCCGCCCGGTCCGGACCCCCTTCAACTGGTCGGTCAGGAGGGCGATGCTCTTCTCCATCCGCTCCTCGGCCTCGAACGCGATCTCTTCGATGCTCATGGGACACCTCGCAAAGCGTCGTGCGGCGATCAGGAGACTGGCCTGACAGCTTAACAGATCGGCCGGGAGTCTCGACGGGGCGGGAGCCAAATGGCTCTGGAATCTTGTAGGGTGGGTGAGCGGTAGCGAAACCCACCAGCTTCGGCATGACCGTCACCTGTGGGTTTCGCTACCGCTCACCCACCCTACAAGAGACCTCTCAGACCAGATTCGACGGCCGGGGCCGGGACGAGTTGGCGACCCAGGTGCCGATGGGCTCGCCGGCGATGGCCCGCTCGATGTTGCCGTCTTTCTTGAAGTTGAAGACGAGGATCGGCAGCGAGTTGTCCAGGCACATGCCGATGGCGGTCATGTCCATGACCTTGAGGTCCTCGCGGAGGACCTGGTCGGGGGTCAGGTGTTCGTAGCGGATCGCGTGGGGGTTCTTCTCGGGGTCGGCCGAGTAGATCCCGTCGACCCTCGTGGCCTTGAGCAGGACCTCGACGCCGAGTTCCTTGCCCCTCAGCGCGGCGGCGGTGTCGGTGGTCACGAACGGGCTGCCGGTGCCGGTGGCCAGGATGATGACGCGGCCCCGCTCCAGGTGGGTCAGGGCCCTCCGGCGGATGAAGGGCTCGGCGACCTCGTCCATCCGGATCGTGGTCATGAGCCGGGTCTGGCAGCCCATCCGTTCGAGGGCGTCCTGGAGCGCGAGGCCGTTGATGACGGTGGCGGTCATCCCCATGTAATGGGCGGTCGCCTCCTCGATCACCTCGGACCCCCGGAGCGACGCCCCCCGGAGGATGTTGCCGCCGCCGACGACGATGGCGAGCTGGACCCCTCGCGAGGCGACCCGGGCCGTCTGGCGGGCGATCTTGTTGACCTCCTCGACGCTGATCCCCCCCTCGCCCGGCCGGCAGAAGCTCTCGCCGGAGAGCTTCAGGAGGATGCGCTTGAAGACCGGCGAGCCGAAGTGATACGCGGCGTCCATCGGGGTGCTCCATCGTCGAGGGGTGGGCGGCGGCTTCGGTCCGGTCCGGTTCGGTCCAGTTCCCGGCGAATCGAGATCTCAGATTTCAAATCCCGGATTTGAAATCTGAGATCCGGAATCTGAGATCTGAGATCTGAGATCTGAGATCTGTGATCTGAGATCCGGAATCTGAGATCTCGAGTTGGAGATTCGGCCTCAGCCCTCGGCCTCGGGCACGTCGGCGCCGGCGGTCTCGCCGACGATGAAGCGGGCGAAGCGGGCGACCGAGACGTTCTCCCCGACCCGGGCGTTGACGTCGGTGAGGATCTCGCGGACCGTCTTGGTCGAGTCCTTGACGAAGACCTGGTCGAGCAGGACGCTCTCGGCGAACCAGGAGTTGAGCTTCCCCTCGGCGATCTTGGCCCGGATGTTCTCGGGCTTGTCCTCGGCCTGCTTCATGAAGATCCGCCGCTGCTCCTCGACGACGTCGGGGGCGACCTCCTCGCGGCGGACGGCCACGGGGTTGGCGGCGACGACGTGGAGGGCCAGGTCCTTGGCGAGCTGGCGGAACTCATCGTTGCGGGCGACGAAGTCGGTCTCGCAGTTGACCTCGACCAGGGCGCCCGACTTGCCGTCGTGGTGGATGTAGACCTCGACCCGGCCCGCCCTGGCGGCGCGGCCGGCTCGCTTGGCGGCGTTGGCCTTGCCCTTCTCCTGGGCGAGGGTCATGGCCTTCTTGAGGTCGCCGTCGGCTTCTTTCAGGAGGGCCTTGCACTCCATCAGGCCCAGGCCGGTGGCCTTGCGGAACTCGTTGACAGACTGGGCCGTGATCTCGGCCATCGTCGCTTCTCCTTGGCTATGCTGTGCGGACTCGGGCTCGGTCTCGGGCTCGCGATTCGGGTCGTCGGTCGTGTCGATCGGCGTGGGTGAGGCCGGGGCAACGTCGAGGCCCGGCGCGGGCCGATGGCATCAGGTCGCGCCGGGCTTCGAGGGTGGTCGTCGGTTCGGTTCGGCTCGGCTCGGGCCGGGACTCACTCGGGCTGGGCCGAGGGCGCCGCGTCGGCCGGCGCGCTCGCCGAGGGCTCGACGGGCTCGGCGACGGGCGCGGCCGG
>JAJYDH010000066.1 GCA_021777685.1 Planctomycetota bacterium
ATCGGCCGGCGGTCGGCGTCGAGCGCGGCGAAGACCAGGCCGGCCTCGTCCTCGAGCGCCCGGACCGTCATACGGACCAGGGCCAGCCAGCCCGAGCGGCCGACCAGGGCCTCCACGATCCCGATCTTGCCCGGATGGTTCGAGTAGTCGAAGACGACCGACGCCACCGGGGGCTTGAGCCCGAGGCCACGCCCGACGGCATATTCGGCCAGGGGGTGGCCCAGGCGGTAGGGCAGGGCGTGCGCGCCGTCCGCGTGCTGGGCTCGCTTGGCGAACTGGTAGCGACCGCCGGTCACTGGCTCGCAACCGTCCGGGGTCCGCTCCAGATCGAAGGCCAGTTCCTCGTCGTGGAACCGGGCCGAGCCGTCGAGCCCGTGGCGCGTGACCGCCCAGAGCCACCGCTCCATCTTCCCGAGGTAATTCTTGCTCTCCTCCAGGTTCAGGCGGAGCTTCTGGTGGACGTCCTCGTCGAAGTTCTCCAGGAGCTTGGTGCGGGTGTCGGCCATCCGCGCCGTGATCTGGTCGTCAAGCTCGGCCCGGAGCGACGTGAACGCGGCGTCGATCTCCTCGGCGGTCCGGCACGACTGGTAGATTTCGGCGATCCGGCGTTCGAAGTCCACGCCGGTTTCCAGGGCTCCAAGGACCTCGTCCGACGAGCCGAAGACCCCGTCGAAGAGGCGGAACTTCTCCGAGAGCAACTCGAAGACGCGCCGGTCGGCCGCGTTCGCCCGGTTGAGGAAGTTGATGACCACGACCTCGTGCTTCTGTCCATAGCGGTGGCATCGGCCGATCCGCTGCTCGATCCGCTGGGGGTTCCAGGGCAAGTCGTAGTTGACGACCAGCGAGCAGAACTGGAGGTTGACCCCTTCGGCCGCCGCCTCGGTGGCGATGAGGATCTCGGCCTTGTCGCGGAAGTGCTCGACCAGCGCCGCCCGGAGGTCCACCGTCTTGTTGCCGGTGACGACGGCCTCTCCCGCATGGCGCTTCACCCAATCCTTGTAGATCGTCCCGGAGCGGTCGTCGGAGTTGATCCCGTTGATGGTCAGGACCTTGCCGGCATGGCCGTTCTTGCCGAGGAGGTCGATCAGGTACGACTGGGTCCGCCGAGACTCCGTGAAGATGACCGCCTTGCGGGCCGCGCCAAGCTCCGCCATCTTGTCAAAGCCCAAATCCAGCGCCTTGAGCAGGGCCTCGCCCTTGGCGTTGACCGTGAGGGATGCCGCGAGCTGGCTATATCCCTTCAGCTCGCGGACCTCAGCCTCGATCGCGGCCGAGTTGCGGACCTGGCCTTCGGCCGAGCCGGCTTCGGGGTCGTCGTCCTCGTCGTTCCACTCATCGACCAGCTCTTCGACGCCCTCGAAGTCGGTCAGGGTTTCGGTCGCCTCGGGGGGCGTATGGGAGGCCGCCAGGCGGTGGGCGAGGCTTTCCAGCGTCCCGGCGATGGCGAAGGTGGACGAGGCCAGGAGCTTGCGGAGGACCATCGTCATGAGCATCCGCTGGCCCGAGGGGAGGGCGTTCAGGGACTCCCGCTGGAGGTACTCCGACATCTGGTCGTAGAGCCGCTGTTCCCCCTCGGTGGGGGTGAAGTCCTCGGTGTGGGCCTTGCGTTCGGTGAACCGGACGAATTCCGTGACCTGTCGTCGGAGGGTCCGCTTGCAGATGGTCCCGAGCCGCTCGCGGAGGTCGCCGATCTGCCGATCGGCGACCGGCCCGCGCATGTACCGGGCCTTGAACGCCTCGATGTCGCCGAACAGGTGCTCGTCGAGGACGCTGACGAGGCCGTAAAGCTCCAGGAGGTCATTCTGGAGCGGGGTGGCGGTCAGCAGGAGGATCGGCCGACCCCGGACCGATTCCTTGATGGCGTTGGCGATCTTGTTCTTGGGCCGGTAGACGTTGCGGAGCCGGTGGGCCTCGTCGATGACCACGAGGTCCCAGGGCGTGGTGGTCAGCTCGGCCCGCCTGGCGGCGGCGAAGTGGTACGAGACGATCGCGACCCGGTCCTTGGGCTCCAGTGGCCGCTCGGCCGCCTTCCGGGCCGCCTTGAATTCCTTGGTGTCGATGACCTGGGAGTCGATGGCGAACTTGTCGGCGAGTTCCTGGGCCCACTGCTTGCGGAGGATCGCCGGGGCAATCACGAGGATGCGCCGCTTCCGCTCGGCCCAGAGCTGGCTGATGACCAGCCCGGCCTCGATCGTCTTGCCGAGGCCCACCTCGTCCGCCAGGATCGACCCTCGCGAAAGGGGCGAGCGGAACGCGAACAACGCCGCGTCGAGCTGGTGCGGGTTCAGATCGACCGTCGCGTTGAACAGCGAGGACCCGAGCTTTTCGATGCTGTCCGAGGCGCTACGTCGGGTCAACTCGTGGGCGTAGTAGCAGACGTGGTAAGGCGTCATCGCGGGATTCGACATCAACGTCCCCGATCGGCCCGAGCCCGCGCCGTCGCGGACGATCCCGAGTCAAGCATTGAGGCCATGCATTGTCAGTGAGGGGACAGTCTAATTCGAACCACCTCGCATCGAAAGAAGGTCGTGTCAGAAAACCTTGTGATTGACCGTAACCCGTTTCCGGATCGGGATATCGGGACGAGACGACATCTTGCCGTTTAGAGTGGTTCAAGCGATCCGAGATCCCTAGACCAGCCGTCCGGGCTTTCGCTGGAGACGACGATCCATCTCACGCTTCTTGATCGCGGCTTCGGCATCACCCAGGTTCGTCGGCCCGCTCGGCTCTTGGTCCAGGGCGAGTTTGAGAACCTCGCCGGCCGCCCCCGAGGCCCGTCCCTCATCGATCGTTCTTCCGATCGCCCGTGAGGCACTGGCCGGACGCAACGCGGCCCTTATCGCTCTCCTGAGTAGGTGGGAGGCCGATGAGGCTACCGAACAGAACAAGACCAACGTGAGAAGTTGGACCTTCTCCGGATGGACTTCCATCGACCCCTCGGAGGGCGAGGGGGCCATCCCCGAGCGACCGACCTGCTGGTGACGGCGGACGGGGGCGGGAGTCATG
This sequence comes from Planctomycetota bacterium, assembly GCA_021777685.1. Lineage (GTDB taxonomy): Bacteria > Planctomycetota > Planctomycetia > Isosphaerales > Isosphaeraceae > Tundrisphaera. The sequence continues at coordinate 3,007 of JAJYDH010000066.1, forward strand.
GCAGCCGGTCACGGCTGTGGAAGCTCGCCCTGCAAGGGGTTGCCGATGAGGTCGGATTGCGGATCGCCGTCTGCCACTTCCCGCCGGGGGCCAGCAAGTGGAACAAGATCCAGTACCGCATGCTCTGCCACACCAGGGAGAATTGGCGAAGCATGCCGCTGGTCAGCCGCTCGGTCGAGCTGAACCTGATGGGCATCCCAGGAGCAAGCCGGGATTGAGGATCGATGCCAACAGGACCCAGGGCCGCCACTTGCTGATGCCGAAGATCATGCGGCCTGGGCAGATCCGCGAGACCTTCACGCGGCCCGGCCGAGATTGACGAGTTCCACGGTGCGCTCATATTCGCGAAGGAAGATGGATCGGCGAAGCCCACGCGAGCCGTTGCAGGTCCGTCACTCGCGCGATCGAGCCTCGGCAGGTTGACCAAGGCCGGTGCCCCGCCGCGACCGCTCCGGAGACATCAACCGAAGTCGAAGCGGACCTCGCCCGCATCCAGCTTCAATCTCGCCTCGAACGGCTTGCCGGCCTTCGACTCGAATCCCTTGAGCACCGGGGTCCGGCCCTGACGCAGGAGCGTCTGGGCGGTGCGGATGCTGATCCGCTTGCCGGCGATCGTCTTCCAGATCGCGAACTTGCAACCCTGCCGCCAGCCGCTGCAACCGTACGACTTCTCCCGCTCCACGACCTCGGACTTGCAGAGAGGGCACGACCCGATGGCGACCGACGCGAAGCCCGTCGCCGGCGCCTGGGTCGGCTCGCCGTCGACCTTCGAGGATGACGCCCCTCGTCGCTTCGGCTTCGAGCCGGACCTCACGCCCTCGCGCTTGCGGGCCGACTTGCCGGCCGGGCGTCGCGGCTCGCCGACCGGGACCGGGATCTGTGTCAACTCCCCTTGATCGGTCAGGTGCAGGATCGCGGATGCCCCGGGCGAGGGGATCGTCCGATGTTGCAAGAGCCGCCGGATCTGGTCGTCCCCGAGCACATGGCCGTCGGACTCGCGCCAGAGGACGAACGGGCAGCCCTCCCGCCATCCCGAGCAGCCGAATCCTCGCTTGCCCTCGATCACCGGCCGGCCGCAGCGCGGGCAGTCGCCGAACCGCGACGGGTCGATCGCCGAAGGGTCGTCGGGGCGGACGACCTCGCCGGTGTAGCGGGCGATCTCCGCCATGAATCGGCGAGGATCGAGCCCGCCGCGTTCGATCTCGCGAAGCCGGGCCTCCCACTCGCCGGTCAGCTCGGGCGACTTGAGGCCCCGATCGCGGATCACGGCGATGAGGTAGCGGCCCGGGTCGGTGCTGGACAGCGTCTTGTTGTCGCGGGCGATGTAGCTTCGGGTCAACAGCGTCTCGATGATCGACGCCCGGGTCGCGGGCGTGCCGAGCCCTCGCTCCTTCAAGGCTTCCCGAAGCTGGTCGTCATCGACGAGTTTCCCGGCCGTCTCCATCGCCCCGAGCAGGCTGTCCTCGGTGAAGGGCTTCGGGGGCGAGGTCTCGCCCCGCCTCACGAACGGCTCGTGAGGGCCGCTCTCGCCGGGCTGGAACGCGGGCATCTCCTGGACCTCGTCGTCCTTCTTCGCGTCCGCCTTGCGGGGGTAGAGCGCCGTCCAGCCGGGCTCGACTACCCGGACACCTCGGGCCTTGAACGGCACGCCGGCGGACTCGGCGGTGACGGTCGTCACCTCCTTCACGCAGGCGGGATAGAAGGCGGCGATCAGACGGGTGACGACGGCGTCGAACACCTTCCGGGCCGCCGGCGGCAGGTCGCCGGGGATCTTGCCCGTGGGGAGGATCGCGTGGTGGTCGGCCACCTTCGTGTCGTCGACGATCCGCCGGTTGAAGGCCAGGGCTTTCAGGTCGAGCTTGCCAATCTCGCCGGGCCTCTCGGGCCGCAAATCCTCCAGGATGCCGGGGATCTTCGCCTTCATGTCGTTGCCGACGTGACGCGAGTCGGTCCTCGGGTAGCTGATCAGCTTGGCCTCGTAGAGCGACTGCGCCGCTTTGAGCGTGGCATCGGCCGACAGGCCGTATCGCCGGTTCATATCCCTCTGGAGGTCCGTCAGGTCGTAGAGCTGGGGCGGCGGGGTCCGCTCCGGCTTGCGGGCGACCGCCCGGATGACGAAGGGCTGGCCTTGCACGAGGAGCAGCAACTTCCGGGCGGGCGGTTCCTCGGCGAAGCGGTCGCCGGTGAACTTGAAGACGACGGAGCGATAGCGGGTCAGCAGCTCCCAGAACGGCTCGGGCCTGAACGCGCGGATCTCGTCGTCGCGGCGGACGATCATGGCGAGCACCGGCGTCTGGACCCGGCCGACGCTCCAGAGCATCCCCGTGCCCCGATGGCTCACGGTGTGGTATCGGGTCGCGTTCAGGCCCACGACCCAGTCGGCCTCGCTCCGGCATCGGGCCGCCGCGTAGAGCGCGTCGTAGTCGGACAGGGGCCGCAGGCGATCGAAGGCGTCGCGGATCGCCTCGGAGGTCAGCGAGCTGAGCCAGAGCCTCCGGGCGGGCTTGCCCTCGGAGCCGGTCAGCTCCAGGATGTAGCGGAAGATCAGCTCGCCCTCGCGGCCGGCGTCGGTGGCGCAGATCAGCTCGTCGGCGGATCGGAACAGGCGGCGGACGACCGCCAGTTGCTTGCCCGAGCCCTTCTCGTCCAGCGGCTTGAGGCCGAACCGCTCGGGGACGATGGGCAGGGTGTCGAGCGACCAGCGCTTCAAGGCCGGGTCGTAGTCCTGCGGCTCCTTCAGGGTGACGAGGTGTCCCAGGGCCCACGTCACCTGGTAGCCCCGGCCCTCGAAGTAGCCCTCGTGCCTGGCGCCTGCGCCGAGGAACGACGCCAGCTCGCGGGCGACCGACGGCTTCTCGGCGAGTACGACTTTCATGGGTCCTGGACGTCGGCTCGATGCACGACGTCCCTCCGGAGTGGGCAATGAAGTTCGGTCCACCTGTTGTATAGACATCGACCGACCTCCGTCCCGCCCCTCGCCCTCGGCGGTCGGTCGGGCGGGTGTCGCTCTCTCTTCGCCATGATTCGTCCCTTCCGGAATGTGGCCTCGATCATCGCGTTGAGTCTGGACTCGTTTCAAGGGCACAGATCAGCCCGATAGGGCGCCACCCGGGCGACCGGCTGTTCGAGGTTCTCAGGATCGTGGGAAGGAGACTTACCCGACGACTCCTCGAACCCATCCTCATCGGGTTCCCGGCGACGATTGCCACACCGGGTCGGGTTTTCTAGACTGAAATACGATGTCGATCCCGAGGATTTCAACGGCGAAGCCGGGCGATCGGGCGGGCCGAGCGTCGCGGGCCCGGGATGGCCCGGTTTACTTCCGGTCCGGTGGGTCGTGTCACCTCGATCTCTCAGGAAGGGAAATGCTCACGATCGTGATCATGAAGCATGGTAGACGATCGGTGCGGCTTCGGGCGATCCTGGCCGACTCTCCGCGAGGACTTCAGGCCTCGGTGTATCACGTCCTCCGCGCCTTGTTGCCGGCGGTCGCCATCCTGCTCCAGGCCTCAGCCTCTACAGTACACGGGGCGGAGGATGCCAGGGCGGTCGACAGGGAGTTCGACCTCCACGTGAAGCCGTTCCTGACGCGGTACTGTTCGCGGTGCCACAACGTGGAGAAGCGGACGTCGGGGGTTCGCGTCGATCACCTAGAGGCGTCGCTCGAGGATCGGCATCTGAAGCTATGGGATGGCATACGGAAGCAGATCGCGGGCGAGGCCATGCCGCCGGATGACGAACCACAACCGACTGCCGACGAGCGACGGCGAGTCAACGAGTGGATCGCACGGTCAGTGGAAGTCGCGCGATCGCGGCCGACGCCCAAGAACGGCGGGGCTCGCCGGCTGACCGTCGCGCAATATCGCAACACGTTGCGCGAATTACTGCTTCTCGAGGACGATCTCGCGGAAATCCTCCCGCCGGACGCGGTCTCTCGCGATGGGTTCTTGAACAACCGGGAGACGCTCGCCCTCTCGCCGTTGCTGCTCGAGGCCTACTTCGAGATCGCCGGGCAGGCCCTCGATCGGTGCATCGTCGACCCGAACTCCAGGCCCATGATCCAGCATTTCCGCGTCGATCTGGGCTCGGCCGTCAATCCTCGGCCGTGCCTGGACCGGCTCATCCTGGGGGCGAACAGCCTGCTCCTCGACAATCGGGACTTCGCGGTCACGGAGCCGAAGCTCTCGAAGCCGTTCGAATTCGACCCTCTCGCGATGCGCACGAAGTATCGCTTCATCGAGGGCTATGCCGGGAATGACACGGTCCGGGGCTGGCGCGACTACGACAGCATCTATCACGCGGTCTTCGCCTGCATGCGCGGCAGTCCCGGTTATCCGAAGGGGTTCGCCTGCAACATGCTCCCGCGAGGGTTGCTGCTCCGACCCTCCATCACGAACGACGAGATCTTCCAGGGCGGCGGCACCTACGGGCCCAGGGCGAACTTCAAGATCTCGTTGCGGGAACTACCCGACCAAGGCCGCTTTCGCGTCACGGTCACGGCGGCGAAATATGAGGACGGGCTCTTGCTCGATCGGGACGCCGAGCCACAGTCGCCCGATCGAACAGGCGCCGTCGTCTGCCTCGATCCGGATTCTCCGAGGACCGTGACGATCGAGACGCCCGGAGTTTATCAGGTCGACGTGTATCCATCCGCCAGCGAGAGATCGCGGATCGAGGCGGACAAGTCGCCCGCTTTACGCCATCCACCGACGTCCCCGATGGACCTGACGCTCTCCCTGGGCGATCGCCAGTTCGCGGCGAAGTGGCAACGGCCGGCGTTCCTGGCGGTCCGACTCGATCGGGGAGAGCTGGCGATCCGGGCGCAACAGGCCGGCCCCTCGCGACCGGACCGCGTCGTCCTCACGCCGCTCGACGCCGATGATGAACTGGCCGGGCGTTTCCTCGCGTTCGAGCGACGGTCGCCACGCCTGGGCGTGCATCTGGGCCTGCGTCGCGATTGTGGTAGCACGCTGGCCCAGGTCGGAGCGGCTCAGACGGTGTCGAACGTCACGCCCTCGCGATTCGTGTTCGAAGGGGCCATCCGCAACTTTCCCAGCCCGGACGTCGAGAAGGACAATGTGAACTATCTCGCCGGCCTGCGCGAGATCGGCGTCCGCAGCGAATCCACCGACGGCCGCGACATGCCGAGGCTGCTGATCCGGTCGGTCGAATTCGAGGGGCCGTTCTACGATGCGTGGCCGCCGGCCTCGCATCGCAACATCTTTGTCGATTCGGAGCCGCAGGGTGATACGCCGGAGTACGCCCGCCAGGTCATCCGCGAGTTCGCCACCCGCGCGTTCCGCCGCCCGGTCACCGCCCAGGAAGAGGCATCCCTGACGGCGGTATTCGAGGGGTCGTTCAAGTCCGGGGCGGGTTTTCGGGGCAGCGTCAAGGACGCGCTCCAGGTCGTCCTGACGTCTCCGCAGTTCCTGTTCCTGATCGAGAACAGCGGCTCGCCCGAACCCGAGCCGATCGACGACCACGAGCTGGCGTCGAAGCTGTCGTATTTCCTTTGGGACGGCCCGCCCGATGACGACTCGCTGAAACTGGCCGCGGCGGGTTCGTTGCGCGGACGACTGGACGCCGAGGTCGCGCGGATGATCGACGATCCTCGCTTCTCGCGATTCGCCGGCGAGTTCACCTCGCAATGGCTGGCGCTCGACAAATTCCAGGTCCTCGAACCGGATCGCGATCGCTTCCCGAAACTCACCCGCGACACGCGGAGGCAACTCCGACAGGAGCCGGTCCAGTTCGTGCAGCATCTGATCCGCAACAACCTGCCGGTGCGGAACCTGATCGCGTCGGATTTCATCGTCGCGAACGAGGTCGTCGCCGGCTACTACGACCTCGCCGGCCGCACGGAGAGTGGCTTTGAATTCGTGGCGATCCCGCACGGGCGGCGCGAACTGGGCGGCGTGTTCGGACAGGCGGCGATCATGGCGGGGTTGTCGGACGGCCGCGAATCCAACCCGGTGAAGCGTGGGGCCTGGCTCGCCCGCCGGATCATCGCGGAGCCCCCGGACGACCCCCCGCCGAACGTGCCGGCGCTCGAGCCGGCGACGCGGCGGCTCACACTCCGAGAGCGGCTCGAACGTCATCGGAATCAACCGGGCTGCGCCCAGTGCCACTCGAAGATCGACCCGTGGGGAGTCCCCTTCGAGGAATTCGACGCCGGCGGTCGCCTCAATCGCGAGCCGGTCGACGCCCGATCGACGCTGCCCGACAAGACGGAGGTCGGCGGCCTCGACGACCTGAAACGATATCTGGCCGAGGACCGCATCGATCAGGTCGCCTTCAGCGCCCTGGAGCACCTGGTGACCTATGCCACCGGCCGCACGCTTTCCTATAATGAACTCCTGTTTCTCAAACGAGACGGGGTGAAGCTGAAGGCCGACGGCTACCGGATGCGAGACATGATCCGTTACGTGGTGAATAGCCCGATGTTCCTGGAGAAGTAGGCGACGGGCGTCCTCGGTCGTCGATGAGTCCGATCCATCGCTCGAACTTCGCACTCGGAGCCTCCCATGACTTCACCCCGTCCCATCGACCGCCGGGCCTTCCTTCGAGGGGCCGGCGGGATGGCCCTGGCCCTGCCGGTCCTCGACGCCATGGGGGCGGAGGTCGCTGAGGAGGTCCCGCGCCGCTTCTGCGCCCTGTACACCGCCAACGGCATGTCGCTCCCCCGCCCCGAGCACGGCATCGACGAGTGGAGCTGGTTCCCGACCGCCGAGCGGGACGGCAAGTTCGTCCTCGGCAAGTCGACCGAGCCCCTCGGACCGTTCCGCGAGCAACTCAGCTTCCTGGGCGGCCTCTATCATCCGAGCGGGCCCAAGGCCGACCCGCACATTTGCTCCGACATGTGGCTCACCGGGGCGCCTCTGCACGACCCGAAGCCCGGGACCTTCAACTCGGCGGGGCTCGACCAGGTCGTCGCCCTGCACACGAAGCGGCATTGTCGGCAGCCCTCCCTCGTGCTGTCGATCGACGCGGGGACCGGCTTCCTGTCGAGGACCGGCACGATCTCGTACAGCCTCGAAGGACGCCCGATCCCGGCGGAGAACAATCCGCGTCGCGTGTTCGACCGGCTGTTTCGCGGCGACCGCTCGTCGCTCCAATCCGAACGCGACGCGTTGAAGCGGCGGATCAAGCTGGTGGACGCCGTCGTCGAGAGCGCGAAGTCGCTCAACCAACGGCTCGGCCATTCCGATCGCGAGCGGATGGACCAGTACCTGACCTCGCTCAACGAGGTCGAATCGCGGCTGATCGCCTCCGAGCGCTGGATCGACGTCCCCCTCAAGAGACAGGACTACTCGCACCTCAATCTGGACGCGACGAACGAGGGCGAGCCCGCGGAATACTACCGCAACATGTTCGACCTGATCGCCCTGGCATTCGACGCGGACATCACGCGGTCGGTCGCCTTCATGCTCAACCGCGAGGACGGCATGGGCATCAGCGATACCTTCCCGCTCAAACTGGGCCTCCCCAACACCCATCACACGCTCTCGCACGCGTCGGACAAGGAAGGGCAGCTGGCGTTCGCCAGATACGACCTGTTCCTGAGCCGGCAACTCGCGCATTTCCTCGACCGGCTCGCCGAGTACCGGGACCGCGACGGCAGCGTCCTCGAGAACACGATCGTGCTCTTCGGCAGCGGCGCGAGCACCACGCACAATCCTCGGAACTTGCCGACCCTGATCGCCGGCGGAACCGGGCTGGGCCTCTCGCACGGGGGCTACTGGCGGAACGGCGAGACGAGGATGTCGAACCTCCATCTCAGCATCCTCCACGCGCTCGGCATTCGTCTGGATTCGTTCGCCGACAGCACCGGCACACTCGGCAACTCCATCTTCAGCCGCGCCTGACCCAAGGCGGACAGGCTGACCTGAGCCGGAATTCCACGCCTGGCCCGGGTGGCAACCTGGCGGCTTGGAGTCTCTGGAGGAAGACCCGGTAGATCGCCGGGGTGTAGGCGACGAAACCCACGGCGACCCCGGAAACGCTCCAAGCGAGCAGTTCGGACCGCTCATGCCGGTTGCGTGACATGCCGATAGCTCGCCCGAGGCTGTGGAAGTCGCCCAGATCGCGCCGCAAACCGCAACCACAGAAGGTTTCGCTAGGGAACGGCCGGGGCCGGAGATCGTCGAAGAGTATTCGCGATGCTCGCGAAAATGGTCCGATGCAACGGCTGTCGACCATTCGGGCCGCCACCCCCTGGCGTGATGACGTCGAGGTTCTTACGGTATCGGGACGCCGGGGCGGAGCGTGGCGGATGGATGCCCGCCGCCGCGGCGAGGCCAGCCCGGGGATCGCCGTCATGTACCGATCGCTGATCTTCATCGCGGCCGCGACGCCGCTCGTCGCCTGCGGATCGCCCGCGCCGGGCGCCGAGCGTCCGAACATCCTCTGGCTGGTCGCCGAGGATCTCGGGCCGGAGCTGGCCTGCTACGGGACCGGGCAGGTCTCCACCCCGAACCTCGACCGCCTGGCCGCGCGAGGGGTGCGCTTCGCCCGCGCCTACACCACGGCCCCGGTCTGCTCGGCCAGCCGGTCGGCCTTCATGACGGGCATGTATCAGACCACCATCGGCGCCCACAACCACCGCTCGCACCGGGACGACGGGTATCGGCTCCCGGGCGGCGTGAGGCTGATCACCGACCGGATGCGCGAGGCGGGCTACGTCACGGCGAACATCCGACGTTTTCCGGCCGCCTTCGGTTTCGTGGGGAGCGGGAAGACCGACTGGAACTTCGCCACGGACGGCGCCCCGTTCGATCTCGACCGCTGGGATGACCTGAAGGGCCACCGGCCCTTCTTCGCCCAGGTGAACTTCCAGGAGACGCACCGGCCCTTCCGCGCCCCCGGCAGGGCCGACCCGGCCAGGGTCGCCATCCCACCCTACTACCCGGACCATCCGGAGACCCGTCGGGATTGGGCCCAGTACCTGGACTCGGCGAGCGAGCTCGACCGTAAGGTCGGCCTGGTGCTCGGGCAGTTGGAAGCCGACGGGCTGGCCGACACGACCATCGTCGTCTTCATGGGCGACCACGGCCAGGCGCACGTGCGGGGCAAGCAGTTCTGCTACGAGGAGGGCCTGCACATCCCGCTCATCATCGCCTGGCCGCCGGGCATCCCCGCGCCGGCGGGGCTCCGCCCCGGCTCGGTGGACGACCGGTTGGTGGAGGCGATCGACCTGGCCCCGACCTTCCTGGCCTTCGCTGGCCGCCCGAAGCCGGAGGGGATGCAGGGTCGAATCCTGTTCGGGGACCACGCCGAGCCGGCCCGCGAGTTCGCCTTCGGCGCCCGCGACCGGTGCGACGAGACGGTCTTCCGCCTCCGGACGGTGCGCGATCGCCGCTACCGGTACATCCGCAACTTCACCCCCGACCGGCCGTTCCTCCAGCCCAACCAGTACAAGGAGCGGAGCTACCCGGTCTGGAACCTGCTGAAGGAGCTCGACGCCAAGAATCAGCTCACGACGGCCCAGAAGGCGCTCACGGCGGCGACGATGCCGCCGGAGGAGCTCTACGACCTGGAATCCGACCCGCACGAGGTCCGGAATCTCGCCGAGTCCGACGACCCGGACCACAGGGCGGTGCTCAAGAGGCTCCGGGAGGCTCTCGCCCGGTGGATCGAGGCGACGGACGACCAGGGCAGGCTCCCCGAGCCGGCCGGGGTCGCCGCCGCGATGGGGGCGACCCGGCCGGGGTCCAACCCGAACGCGGGATCTGGCCCCCGGTGAGCGACAGCCCACGGGTCCGGGAGTGCGGCCCTGAGGGATATCGCTCGCGATCGGGCCCGGTCACTCCCGGGACATCGGCCGTCAGGCCTCGTCGTTCCGCCAACGCAAAGCCATCACGAGCACCTTCGATCGCCGGTCAGGCGAACAACCGGCCGACGGCCTCGGCCTTGACCAGCTCTCGGGGCTGCTTGAGGTGGTTGTAGACGATCGTGGCCGGGTCGATGCCGAAGGCATGGTAGATGGTCGCCAGCAGCTCGCCCGGGTGGACGGGGTCCTCCAGCGGCGCCGAGCCGGTCTTGTCGGACTTGCCGTGGATGTAGCCTCGCTTGATCCCGGCCCCGGCCATGACGGCGGTGTAGCAATACGGCCAGTGGTCCCGGCCGTCCGCGCTGTTGCCGTTGCCCGAGGTGCTGACGCCCTTCTGGGGTGCCCGGCCGAACTCGCCGACGGCCACGACCAGCGTGTCCTTCAGCATGCCTCGCTCGTCGAGGTCGGCGATCAGGCCCGAGAGGCCGGCGTCGAGCATCGGGCCCGACTGGTTCTTCATGCGAGTGCTCAGGCCCGAGTGGTGATCCCACGAGTGATTGTCGGAGTTGGCGACCTTGGGCCACACGACCTCGACGACCCGGGTGCCCGCCTCGACCAGCCGCCTGGCCAGCAGGCAGCTCTGGCCGAAGGTGTTGCGGCCGTACATCTCGCGGGTCTTCTCCGGCTCGCTCGCGATGTTGAACGCCTCGCGGGCCCGGCCCGAGATCACCAGGCGGAGGGCCCGGTCATAATACTCGTTCAGGTTGTAGTCGGAGACGGCCTTCTCGATCTCCGGCATCCCCGCGTCGATCGCCTGGCGGAGCCGGGCCCGCCGCTCCAGCCTCATCGAGAAGACCTCGGGGCGGAGCTGGAGGTCGTCGACCTTGAGCCGGTCCATCTTGGCGAGGTCCATGTCGTCGCCGTCGGGATAGAGCGTGTACGGGTCGTACGCCTTGCCGAGGAACCCGGCGGTCCCGCCCTTGCCGACGACGTTCGACTCCTGCAACGGGCGGGGGAGCATCACGAACGGGAGCATCGGCTCGGTGGGGGGCTTGAGCCGGATGATCTGCGAGCCGAAGTTGGGGAAATCCTTCGGGCTGGGCGGCTCGAGCTGGCCCGAGGGGCTGACCTTGTCGGTGGTGTAGCCGGTCATCATCTGATAGATGGCGGCCGTGTGGTTGAACAGGCCGTTGGGCGTGTAGCTCATCGACCGGATCATGGTCAGCTTGTCGGTCACCTGGGCCAGCTTGGGCAGGATCTCGGTGAACCGGAGCCCCGGGACCTTCGTGTCGATCGGCTTGAAGACGCTCCGGACGTTGTCGGGCACGTCGTCCTTGGGGTCCCAGAGGTCCAGGTGGCTGGGGCCGCCCTGGAGGTAGACCATGATGATGCTCTTGGCCGCGCCCCAGCCGGCCCGGGGCGCGTCGAGCGGGCTGGCGGCGCGGGCGGAGGAGGCGGCCTGGAGCTCGAGCATGGTGCCGAGCGACATTCCGAGCAGGCCCGAGCCCCCGACCCTCAGGAGGTCGCGGCGGGTCATCCCGAGCGAGCGATCGCAGAGGTCCTTGCCGGGCTGACCGGGGACGATGATCATCGCGATTCTCCGATTAGTGGTTGAAGAGGAATGAGGGGCTGTTGATCAGGGCCCAGGTGACGTCCTGCGCGGCGGTGAGGCGCCGATCGACCGCCTGCCTGATGCTCATCTCCACGTCCGCCCGGAGCTGGACCAGCCGGGGGTCGGGCGGGAGCGGCTTGCTGGCGGCGTCGAGCCGGGCGCGCAACTCGGTCAGGTGGGAATCGACGGGAAGCGGGGCCCGGCTGGCGTTGAGCGCGTCGACCCGCTTGCGATACTCGGGGTCGACTGCCCGCTGGAAGGCGAGGAGCGTGCCGATTTGGGCCTCGGTCCGGAGTTCGGGGGCGGTCGCCAGGATGGCCCGGTAGTCCTCGGCCAGGCCCAGCCCCAACGGCCTGACGAGCCTGGTCGCGGAGAGGCGGAAGCGGCCGACCGTGTGGGCGCCGCCGGCGTAATTCTGATGGAGCCTGATGGTCAGGATGCTCCCCCCGGGCTGGCCGACCGGCGTGGCCGTCTCGAAGGTCGCCCAGTGGGTCACGCCGGTCGTCGGAGAGAGCGCCCAGCCCATCCCCGGGTTGGACTTGTTGCCGTTGATGGCCGCGGCGACGGGCAACCCCTGCTGGCTGAAGCTGGCGAGGGGCTTCTGGAGTTTCACCGGGGCCATCTTGGCGGGCTCGGCCCTGGGTGCGGCGACGACCTCCAACTCGCTGAGGACGAAGTTGCCGTCGGGGGACCGGCCGGGGCCCTTGCTGGGCAAGCTCCCGTCGGCGAGGACCTCCAGGCGGATGCCGGTGATGTCGGTCAGGTCGGTCTCGGCGATGATCTCATAGATGCCGTTCTTCACCGCGCCGGTGGCGAGGATTGACCCGTCGGGGCTCGCCGTCAAGGTGGTGCCCGCGGGGGCCTTCATCTCCTTCGGCCGGAGCGGGAGCCAGCGGACCGCGGTCGACTGGGCCTTCTCCCACTGGTCGAGCCTGGACGGCAGGGTGGCCTCGTAGTCCTTCAGTTCCTTGTCGAGCTGGGCGGTCTTCGCGGCCTTCTCCTTCTCGGCCTCGGCCATCTTCGGGGCGAGCCCACTCTCATAGGAAGCCAGCTCGGACCTGGCGGCGGCGATGTCGGAGCCTCGCTTCAGTTCGAGCTGCGGCCGGATCAGGGCGACCTCGGTCTCCCGACGGCCCAATGCCTCGGCCAGGTGGACGTGGTCGCCCTGGATCTCGGCGAATTCCTTGAGGCAGGAGCTGAACTCCTCGGCGGTCGCGGGCCGGTTGAGGATCCGGAGGAACAGCTCGTCGACCAGCTTCTTGTCGTCGGGCTCGGTCTTGACCAGCCGGGCGACGTCATTGTTCGGGTCGCCGATGGCGTCGCTGATCGTCGGCCCGCTGACGAGGGCCATGACGGGGCCGAGCTGGAGGCCGCTGGATCGCTCGCACTCGCAGGCGCTCTCGCGGGCCGGCCGGCCGAACGTGGTCAGGAAGCCGCTGGGGAGTTCGACCTCCGAGTCGGGCAGCTCGGCCGCTCTCGTGCCGGTCGGCACCCCGGGGAACTTCGAGACGGCGCCCGTGGCCCGGTTGACGGCGTCGTAGAGGACTTCGGCCGGCAGGCGACGGGCGATCGCGTGCGAATAGTTGATCTTGTCGTCTTCATTCCACTCGTTCGCCGACACCGAGAGCTGGTAAGTCCGCGACTTGCAGATCAGGCGGATGACGTGGCGGGCGTCGAAGTTGCTCTTGAGGAACTCGTCGGTCAGGTAGTCGAGCAACTCGGGGTTGGTGGCCGGGTTGCCGGCGCGGAGATCGTCGAGCGGCTCGATGATCCCGGCGCCGAACAGGTAGCCCCACAGGCGGTTGACGTAGCTCCTGGCGAAGTACGGGTTCTCCTTCGCGGTGATCCAGGCCGCCAGCTCCGCTCGCCTCGAGGCGCCCTCGGCCGTCGGATGCGGCGCGGCGTAGGGGAGGACGGGCGGTGCGACCTTCTTGGTCCGGTCGTGGATCATCTCGCCATCGGGCTTGTCCCAGACCTCCTCGAACAGCGGGGTCGGCGCCTCGACGGCGCTCCCGCCGATGGTCCGTCCCTTCGACTCCGGGTCGGGCTTCAGGCCGACCCGGGCGAAGTACGCGGCCGTCTGGTAGTACTGGTCCTGGGTCCACTTCTCGAACGGGTGGTCGTGGCACTTGTTGCAGTTGAACCGCACGGCGAGGAAGAGCTGCGTCGTGTTCTCCATCATCGCCGACGGCTCGCGGAGGATCTTGAAGTAAGCCGCCGCCGGGTGCTCGCGGTTCGTCCCCCCGCTCGTCAGGATCGAGCGGACGAACTGGTCGTAGGGGACGTTCGAGGCGACCTGATCGCGGATCCACTTGCGGAAGGCGACCGCTCCCTCGACGCCGAGGAACTTGCGGTTCACCTGGAGCAGGTCGGCCCACTTGTTCGTCCAGTATTCGACGTATTCCTTGCTCCCGATGAGCTTGTCGACCAGCTCGTCGCGCTTGACCCTGGAGTCCCGGGCGTCGGCCAGGAAGGCGCGGACGTTTTCCGCGCCCGGCGGCAGGCCGGTGAGGTCGAGGTAGGCCCGGCGGAGGAACTCGGCGTCGGTGCAGAGGGCCGAGGGCTTGATCTTCATCCGCCGCCATTTGTCGGCGACCAGTTCGTCGATCCGGCCGAAGGTCGGGGGCTGCTCCCAGACGAAGCCATTGCGGTCGCCCATGACCGTGAGGGTCGTCGCGGCATAGGCTCCTTCGAAGCGGGCGAGCAACGGCGCCTCGCCCCGCCGGAGCGAGGTCATCAGGCCCGAGCGGTTGGCGGCGACGACCTCGATGTTGCCGCTCTCGATGAACGCCTCGCGGCTCACGTCGCGGACCTCACCGTCGGTGTAGGTGGCGAGGACGCGGATCTGTTGCTTCAGGCCGACCTGCTGGACGATCGGGTTGCTCGGCCACAGCTCGATCTTCGCCACCCTCGGCGAGTCGTGCCTGAGCGAGGCGCCGTCGGCGATCCAGGCGCGGATGGTCTCGTAATAGGGCTCGCCCTGGACCATCACCTGCCCGCCGACGTGCGGCACGGCCGCCGTCGGCTTCAGGAGCATCAGGCTATCGTCGGGCGAGGAGATGTTGGTCCGGCGGGCGGCCTGGTCGTCGGTGAAGGCCCGGACGTCGAAGATCGGGTCATACCCCCGGAGCGACAGCTTGAAGCCGTTCTTCCCCTGGGCCGACCCGTGGCAGGTCCCCTGGTTGCAGCCCAGGCGGGAGAG
>JAJYDH010000067.1 GCA_021777685.1 Planctomycetota bacterium
GAGCCGGATGCGGGAGATCCGCAAGTCCGGATCTGTGGGAGCCCCGGGGGAGCAATCCCCCGGGGCGACCCGGCCCAGGCTCCGAGTCTGACCCCAGGCTCCGACCCCAGGCTCCGCCCAGGCTCCGCCCGGTCATCAGTCTTCGATTTTGGCAACCAAAGCAGATTGTGCAAAGGTGAAACGGACGGATTGTGCCCATTCTACTAATCGCTTGGCGGGATGCGGCTGCGATGGTGACACGATCCGTAAGATTTCATCTGAATTGTCGAGCAGGAACAGCCGGCTATCGGCAATTACGAGAATGTCACCGGGTTCAAGTTGCCAGGGTTCTTGTGCTTCTGCGTGGTACTGCTCCGCATTGGGAATTGTCGTGATCATCTTAGTTGTGACGACAAAAGGCCGCCGATCCGCTTTCGGCAGGATAGCTATGTGAGGGGATGATTCGACGCGGCACAAGCCATGTCGATACAACTTAATCTGATGAGACCCCAGCCAGGAAACGAAACAGTGATGGCTATGCACCAATGCGACAAGAAAACTTGCCATGAACCGATTTTCGCCAGGCTCTTCCCGGCTTGGAAATAGCCTATGCATAATAGGTTGTAGATCCGCACAAGCCTGGGTCAAGCTTCGAGGATGCGTATCGGAAGCTGTAGGCGCTAAGTCTTGGAAGTGCAGCAGAACAAGGTCAATAATTGGTTGGTATCCGAACGAGAAATCCTCATTCGATCCATCTGCGATCACCAAGATGGCCTCGTTAGGACCTCGCAGATAGTGGCGGGTCCGCTCACCAGCCCCTTTAGCCTGGTCGGTAAATGAATCGATGAGAATCGCCATTCCTCCGGTTCTCCCATTCCTGATCATCATTGAGCCGGTCTCAGGCCGGGGATCTGGGGCAGAGGCGTTGCGCCCACCATGAGATCCAAAGTCGCTTGACCCGAAACCTGACCTACATAAACGTTCCCATCCGATCCGACCGCGACCACGGCACCGTTACCACCGATGTATCCAGATCCATCCGGCGTGTCAAAACGTTCGTAATCCCACCCCGACCCCTGTCTCTCCTGCTTAATCTTATCCAGCAAAGACCTCATCGCATCAGCCCGCTGACTAGCAGTACCAGTAGCATTTTGGCCAGACTTGATCACATCTCCAATTTTTGTACCTCCTGTTTGAATGGGTGGCTTAGGAGGCGTCGGATTGTTTGGAGCAGTCGGACAAGATTCTGGCGTGACCGGCTTCGGGGTCGCCGGTGCGGCCTTCGGGATTGACTTTCTAACTCTAACGACGCCTCCGATACCACCGGTCACCGCGCCGATGCCCGTATCAACCAACAATTGATCTCTCTTGACGGTCCCCGTCGTCGCGACCTGGGTGACAACACTGCTGGCGGCGCCCGCGGCCGCGCCGCCCGCCACCGCGCCGGCGACGGCCTTCCCCCCGGCGCCGATCACGACCCTGGTGACGACCCCACCCACGATCCCGCCCGTCGCGGCCCCGACCCCGCCGATGATCGCCCCCTTAAGTATCGATGTCCCACTCCATCCGCCGTACCATCCCCCGACGATCCCGCCGACCACGATGCCGATCCCGATATGAAGGAACTCTCCCGTGGGATCGTTGGCATCCGTGACTTCATTGCCGACGAAGCGATACTCGTTCAGGTCGGGGACCTGGCCGAGCGGATCGCGCTGCATCCACACGCCGCTGCTGGGATTGTACTCCCGGTGCTCGAAGAGGTAAAGCCCCGTCGCCGTGTCGAGCCGGCCCCCCTGGAACAGATACTGCCAGTCGTGCTGGCTGATGTCCCCCGGGATCGCCGACCCGCTGGCGGACAGCACCGTCACCGCGCCGTACGGGGAGTAGGCGTACCGCTCGACGACCGCCCCGACGTAGCTGACGATCGCCGTCACGTCGCCGTTGGCGTCCGTCTCGACGTAGAGCCGGTCGGCCGCCACGACCGAGCCGCCCGACACCGCACGGAAGCCTGGTGTCAACGGAAGCCTGGTGTCAGACTTGGTTTTTGGTTTTTCGCTCGCCACCGGAGCCTCATCCGGTTAGCTTTGAGCCATGCCATGCGGAAGCCTGGTGTCAGACTTGGTTTTTGGTTTTTCGCTCGCCACCGGAGCCTCATCCGGTTAGCTTTGAGCCATGCCACGACGACTCCGCATCGAATACGAAGATGCCATCTACCACGTCATGACGCGCGGCAACGCTCGCCAGGACATCGTCCACGACGATGATGACCGCCGACGCATCCTCGGGAGCCTGGTGTCAGACTTGGTTTTTGGTTTTTCGCTCGCCACCGGAGCCTCGTCCGGTTAGCTTTGAGCCATGCCACGACGACTCCGCATCGAATACGAAGATGCCATCTACCACGTCATGACGCGCGGCAACGCTCGCCAGGACATCGTCCACGACGATGACGATCGCCGCCGAATCCTCGATGACCTCGAACGCGTCGTCGCCAGGTCCGGCTGGTTGGTCCTCTCCTTCGTCGTCATGACCAACCACCTCCACATCCTCTTGAGGACGCCACGGCCCAACCTCGCCAGGGGCATGCAGGCGTTCCTCTCCAGCTACTCCCTCCACGTCGCCCGACGGCGGCGACGGCCCGGCCACGTCTTCCAGGGGCGTTACAAGGCGGAGATGATCGAGGACGAGTCCTATTACTGGACCGTCAGCCGCTACATTCACCTCAACCCCGTCCGCGCCGGCCTGGTCGCCCGGCCCGACGCCTGGGAGTGGTCCAGCTACCCCGGCTATGCCCAGCCTTCCCGACGTCGGCCCTGGGTCGCCCACCAGGCCCTCCTGGAGGCTTGGCGGGGCGAGCACGGCGGCACCGACCCCTCGGACGCCTACCGCCGCTTCGTCGAGGACGGCCTGGACCATCCCCCGCCCTCGCCGTTCCGCGAGGCGTTCGGAGGTTGGGCCCTCGGCTCGCCCCGGTTCGTCGATCGCCTGCGACACCTCGCCGCCCCGGCCGCCGATCCCCTCGTCCCCGAGGCCCGGCAACTGACCGGACTTGACCCCGACCTCATCTGCGCCACCGTCGCCGACTTCTACGGCCTCGACCCCGCCGCGCTGGCCCTCCGCCACGACCCGCACATCGCCCGACCGGTCGCCGCCTGGCTCTGCCGTTATCACACACAAGCCCCGCTCCGCGAGCTGGCCGCGAGGTTCGGCCTCTCGCGTGCCGACAGCGTCCCGAACCTCACCCGACGGATCGACGCGAAGCTGCCGACCTCGCCCGGCCTGGCCGGGGAGATGGAGCAGATCCTCCGACTGTTGGCCGGAGCAGCCCGTGCTCGGGGTGATGGCCTCGATCGGGAATCTCCGGGGCTCCGGGGGGAGTGGTGAGGAGGTTGATCGAGAAGTGGGTGCGGTGATGATGGATTGGGATCTGGGTCGATTCTGTAGTCTGGCGTTCATGAAGAAAATCGTCGGAATTGGTAAGTCGCGTGCTATGGGTGGGTGTTTTGTGTTTGCGTCGATTGGTAAAAATGGCGAATTGGTGCAAACTGGCAGATCTTTTCGGCGGAGACTCATCGCTCCCAGCTTTTGGTCTGCATCGCAAAGTGCCCGACTTCGACCCGAAATGGGGTCATTTCAGGTCGGTTTTCGGTCGATCCTGACCCGAATTTGGGTCGAAATCGCCCCTTTTCGGGGGTGATCCGCATCAAAATGGGCCGCTTTGTCGTGCCAAGCCGGGCCGGGTGGGGTTCCTCGTCGGGTCTCGGCCAGGTTGTGCGTTGGGGCTGTTCTGGGGTCGACCGGCCGGTCCGGCCGTCCGCGATGCGCGGATTTCCCGGCACGGTTGGAAAAGTGTGTTCGAATGGGCCTGGGATCGTGATGATAAGGGAGATCGGGACGGGTCGGGGGATCACCCGCATGGCGGGCGTCATCGACCTCAAGAGCGGAGAGCGCTTCGGGGAGGATGAGTTTGGGCGCGGTCTTTAGGGCGGTTTGGAGATCGACCGGGTTCGGTTCGCTTCGCGGGCTGGGTTGGCTTCGTCTGGGAAGACCTCGGCTCGCCCGGTTGGGTTGGAATGGGAGATGGGCGTCGGGACGGGTTGGGTTCGTGTTGCCGAGGATCTTCGGCGCGATTGGGTTTGAGTTGGCGACGTCATCCGGTGCGTGTTGGGTTCGGATGGGAGGGGTTGTGGAATCGGTTGGGTTTGTGTTGGCGGGCTGGAGCGGCTTTGCACATTAACGATCGCCGCTGAGACAGTTTATGGGATGATTGGGAGGACAGGAAAATTAGAGATCTCAAATTTGATATCTCAGATCTCCTATTTCCACCAGACATCCATAAACTGTCTCAGCGGCAAGAGAAAAAAGCGCAAAGCCGGCTGGAGCGGACGGGGCGCGATGGGTTCGTTTTTCTCGGCGACCGGGCGCGAGGGGAGGCGGGGAAGAGTTCGGCCGACGCGGCGATTTACGCAAGTCCTTTTTGTAGATCAGGTTTCGTCGATCGCTCGGCAGGTGGCGCCGTCGGCGGCGTGGCAGATGTGGACGTCGGGGACGAGGCCGGTCCGGAGGTCGTAGCCGGTCCGGACGGACTCGGCGAAGGCCTCGGCCTCGCCGGCGCGGACGAGGTTGACCGTGCAGCCGGCCCAGCCCGCCCCGGAGAGCTTGCCGCCGAGGAAGCCCGGCGACTCCTCGGCCGCCTCGAAGAGGGCGTCGAGGGCGGGGGAGCTGTTCTCGAAGTCGTCGCGGCTGGAGGCGTGCGAGGCCGACATCAGGGCCCCGAACCGGGCCGAATCCCCCGCCCGGAGCGCCTGGGCCCCCCGGACGACGCGGTCGTTCTCGGTCAGGATGTGCCGGGCCCGGAGCCGGCCGATGGGGTCGAGGTCGCCCCAGGCGTCTTCCAGCTCCTCCAGGGTCACGTCCCGAAGCTGACGGATCGGCCGGTCTGGCTTGAGGTTGCGGAAATGCTCGACGACCCGTTCGCACTCGGCCCGCCGGCGGTTATACATCCCGTCGGCCAGCCGGCGCGAGGTCTTCGAGTCGCAGACGACGATGGCCGGGGCGGGGTGGCCGAGCGGCAAAAGTTCATGATCCAGGGACCGGCAGTCGAGCACGAACGCGTGCTCGGCCCGGCCGAAGAGGGCCGAGAACTGGTCGAGCAGGCCCGAGGCGACGCCGACGAACTCGTTTTCGGATCGCCGTAAGGTCTGGGCCAGGGCCAACTTGGCGACCTCGTCGGGGTCCGGGCCGCCGGGCGAGGCGGAGAGCCCGGCGCCGGCCAGGAAGAGGGCGAAGGCGGCCTGGAGGCTCGCCGAGCTGGACAGCCCCGCGCCGATCGGGACGTCGCCGGCCAGCGCCGCCTCGAAGCCGGAGGCCAGGGGGCCGAGATCCTGCCGGATCGCCCAGGTCACGCCCCGGACGTAGCGGCCCCACGTCCCCGAAGGCGATTCGCCGGGGTGGGTTACGTCGACGGAGAATTCATCGGCCTCGCCGAGGTTGGCCGACCGGACGCGGGCGGTCCGCCCGGCGGAGGGTCGGCCGACGACGACCGTGGAGCGGTCGATGGCCGCGGCCAGGACGAGCCCGCCGTTGTAGTCGGTGTGGTTGCCCAGGAGCTCGACCCGGCCGGGGGCCCGGCCCAGGGCCGTCGGGTGGCCGCCGAAGGCCTCGGCGAACGCGGCGCGTGCGATGTCTTCGGGCCTCTTCGACATGGTCGGCCACCGGGGAGAGGACGATGGATGCTACCCGATCAGAGATCGCAGAATTGTCGGCGGAAAGAAAGGGGACGGCCCAGGATTCCCGAGCCCGGCATCGCGGGGGTCGGAGATCCTGGGCCCGGAGGATTCGCCCCGACTCAGGCGACGGTGGCGGCGCCGGCGGCCTGCCGGAGGGCCTCGGCGTGGTCGGTCTGCTCCCAGGTGAACTCGGGCTCGGATCGGCCGAAGTGGCCGCCGCTGGCGGTTTTCCGGTAGATCGGCCGGCGGAGGTCGAGGTGCTTGATGATCCCGGCCGGGGTGAGCGGGAACGACTTGCGGACCAGCTCGGCGATCTGCTGGTCGGGGATCTGGCCGGTCCCCTCGGTGTCGACGTGGACGCTGACCGGCTCGGAGACGCCGATGGCGTAGGCGAGCTGGATCTCGCAGCGGTCGGCCAGGCCGGAGGCGACGATGTTCTTGGCGACGTGGCGGGCCATGTAGGCGGCCGAGCGGTCGACCTTCGTGGGGTCCTTGCCGCTGAAGGCGCCGCCGCCGTGGCGGCCCCGGCCGCCGTAGGTGTCCACGATGATCTTCCGGCCGGTCACGCCGGCGTCGCCGTGCGGGCCGCCGACGACGAAGTTGCCGGTCGGGTTGATGTGATACTTGACCTTGTCGTGCGAGATGTCGGCCGGCAGGACCGGCTCGATCACCTTCTTGATGATCGTCTCGCGGATGGTCGCGTGCGAGACGTCCGGGGCATGCTGGGTCGAGACGACGACGGTGTCGACCCGGACGGGGGTCCCGCCCTCGTACTCGATCGTGACCTGGCTCTTGCTATCGGGGCGGAGCCAGGGGATGGTCCCGTCCTGGCGTAATTCGGTCAGCCGGTTGATGATCCGGTGCGACAGCGCGATCGGCAGGGGCATCAGTTCGGGCGTCTCGTTCGAGGCGTAGCCGAACATCAGGCCCTGGTCGCCGGCGCCGATCTCCTTGCCCTTGGCCGCGTCCTCGTCGACGCCCATCGCGATGTCGGGCGACTGCTTGCCGAGGGCCACGAGCACGCCGCAGGTGGTCCCGTCGAACCCCATCTCGCTGGAGGTATAGCCGATCTCGCGGACGATCTGGCGGACGATGCTCGGGTAGTCGACCAGGGCCGTGGTGGTGATCTCGCCGGCCAGGCAGACCAGCCCGGTCGTCAGCAAGGTCTCGCAGGCGACCCGGGCCTTGGGGTCCTGGGCGAGGATGGCGTCGAGGATGGCGTCGGAGATCTGGTCGGCCATCTTGTCCGGATGGCCCATCGAGACCGACTCGCTCGTGAACAGGTAACGATCGATGGACACGGAAGGGCGTCCTCCTCTGACGATGGGGCAGCGGGGCCGACCGGGCGTGTGTCGCCCGAGGGCGGGCCGAAGGGCGCGTGCGGTACGCGTCCGTCCTCGACTGGTCGAGGGACGAGTTTAGCAAGGAACCGCGAAAAATGTAAAGCTAGGGTTGCGTGCGGGGGAGCGGCCGGTTCGCCGCCATTCCCGGCCGGGAAGGCGCCCCGGAGGCCTGGCAACAGGGCGCCCGACCCGCCAAGATGGACCCGAGGCATGAAGTTTCCGCCCACTCCTTGACGGCCGGCGCGAGCCAGGATCTCCGATGGACACGACCCCCCTCCCGATCTTCGGCCCGGCACTGGGCGCCCTCCTCCTGATCTCGGCCATGCCGGCCACCAGGGGCGAAGATGGCCGCCCGGCCTCGGCGCCCTCGGCCGCCGCCGCGCCCCTCGGGCCTTCGAGGGACGAGTACCGGGCCCGACGACGGGCCCTGATGGACCGGGTCGAGCGGGCCGAGGCCGGCTCGGGGGCGCTCCGGGCGGCGATGCTCCGGGCCGGATCGGGCCCCGAGCCGTCGCCGGGGGCGGCCGGCGTCGTCATCGTCCTGGTCGGCGAGGGGGAGCAGGCCGAGGACGCGAAGTTCCACCAGGACAACGACTTCGCGTATCTCTCGGGCGTCGACGTCCCGCACTCCGCGCTCATCCTCCGGCCCGAATCGGGCGAGGAGGCGCTCTATCTCCCGCCCCGCGACCGGTCGATGGACCGCTGGGTCGGCCCCCGGATCGGGCCGGGCAAGGACGCGGCCGAGTCGACCGGGTTCGCGAGGGTCGAGTCGACGGCGAGCTTCCTCGCCGACCTCTTCCGGGCCGTCGGCGACCCCCGGACCGGCGGCCACTCGCCGGCCGCGACGGTCTACCTGGTCGAGCCCTCCCCGAAGCCCGATTCCACCACCCCGGCCGCCCGGCTCGCCCGGCTCGTCCGCGAGGGGGCCCCCGGAGGTCGTTACAAGGACGTCGCGCCGCTCGTCCACGAGATGAGGAAGACCAAGTCGGACGCCGAGGCCGACCTGATCCGGCGGGCGGTCGCCGTCACCGGCGACGCCCAGCGCGAGGTGATCCGGGCCATCCGGCCGGGCGTGCCCGAATATCGGCTCGAAGGGGCGATCCTGGGCGCCTTCGTCGCCGGAGGGGCCTCGCGCGCGGGCTTCCCCTCGATCGTCGGCTCGGGGCCGAACTCGACCGTGCTCCACTACGGGCGGAACTCCCGGACGATCGAGGACGGCGACCTCGTCGTCGTCGACATCGGGGCCGAGGTCCGGGACTACACGGCCGACATCACCCGGACCTACCCCGCCAACGGCCGGTTCACCCCCCGCCAGCGGGACGTCTACAAGCTCGTGCTCGACGGCCAGAGGGCCGCCGAGGCCGACTTCAAGCCGGGCGTGAGCACCATTTCCAGCCTCACCAGGGCCGTCCGGGACGTCTTCCGCGCCAGCCCGCTCCGTGCGAAGGACGAGGACGGGGTCGAGCAGAGCATGGACCACTTCTTCACCCACGGGCTCGGGCACCACATGGGCCTGGACGTCCACGACGTCGGCGACTCGACCCGGCCACTCAACCCGGGAGAGGTCTTCACCATCGAGCCCGGCCTCTACCTCGCCGGGGAGGCCCTCGGCGTCCGGATCGAGGACGACTACCGGGTCACCAAGGACGGCCTGGAGAAGCTCTCGAAGGACATCCCGTCCGATCCCGACGAGGTCGAACGTCTGATCGGGGCGGCCCGGGGCGGCATCCCCGCGAGTCCGGCCCGTTGACCCTCGGCGATCTCCCCCCTCCCCCACTTGCGGAGTCCTCTCCATGGTCGCACCGCCCCGCAACTCGACCCGGACCGGCCGACGAGCCTGGTCCTGGGTCTGCATCGGCCTGGTCCTGACCGGGCCGGCCGTCGCCTCGGCGGAAGCCCCGCCCGGCCCGCCGAAGGCGTCGAGACGGTTCCATGAATCGGGGTTCGCCTGCGGGATCGCCTTCTCTCCCGACGGGAAGACCCTCGCCGCCGGCGCGATGGATGGGACCGTCCGGCTCTTGTCGGTCGGGCAGGAAGGGCCGAGCCAGGCCCATTCGCTCGGGGCGGCCGATGCCCAGTTCTCGACGTTTCGCTCGGGGCCCGCGCCGATCCGCTACTCGCCCGACGGGACGACGCTCATCGCGGGCAATTTCGGCGAGGAGGTTGAGTCGCGGGATCATCGTCGGGTCGGGCCCGATGCCTTGCGGGCCTGGGATCTGAAGACGGGGCGAGTCCACTTCACCGCGCCCCTGGATGGTCTGGGAAGGACCTTCGCCTTCACCGCCGACGGCCGGACGGTCCGGGCGAGCGTCTTCAAAGACAACGTCACCGAGCTGGTCCAGTCCTGGGACGCTGCGACCGGGAAGGCGACGGGGACCGTCGCTCTATCGCATCGCGGCAAGAGGATGACGGCGTTCGCCCCGGGAGCGAACCTCCTGGCCGTCGGCGAGTTCGAGGCCGCGACGATCACGCTCGATGAGATGCCCTCGGGCCGAGCCCTGGCGACCTGGTCGGCCCCTTCGCTCGCGGGGAAGCCCGGGTCATTCGTCGAGCTGGCCTTCGCCACGGACGGGCGGACCCTGGCGGCGCGCCGGGGCGACGGCGTCGTCGAGCTCCGCGATGTCCCATCCGGATCGGTCCGGCTGTCGGTCACACCCCCGGCCGACGAATCGAAGACGTTCCCCTCCCGAGGGATGGCCTTCACCCCCGACGGGCGGCGACTCGCCCTCTCGGGCGCCCGGGACATTCCCCACCGGCCGGGGGACCTGGCCTATGCCGGCCGGGTCCACCTGGTCGACGCCGCCTCGGGAAAGCGGTATGCGACCGTCGAGGTGGGTGAACCGGGCTGCAGTGACCTGGGCCTATCGCCCGACGGCCGGATCATGGCGTTCACCGACGTTGAATGGGGCGGCGGTACCGTCCCCATGCAGACTCTGTCCGTCTGGGACATCCCGCCCGGACCCTGAGCCGGGCCCTGACCGGGCACCCCCGAACGTCCGATCGGATCGATTTCCGCTCCTGCCCAAGACCGTCGCACGCCGGCCACCCGCCGTCCGGGCGGCGCTGCGCCCTCTCTCTGCGCGATACGTTCAATGCATCGAGGATGCGATGGTGAATTCTGGGAGTTGAAATCTTCCGGATAGTCATGCGCAATCTTCAACCCGCCTGAACGGATTGCCGGTGGCGGACGGCTAAAATCTGACCGTCACCGATGACCAACCCGATCGCCCCCCGAGGTTCTCCGCCATGCGCCATCCCCGAAGAGCATTCACGCTGATCGAGTTGCTGGTCGTGATCGCGATCATCGCGGTCCTGATCGCCCTGCTGCTCCCGGCCGTGCAGGCGGCTCGCGAGGCGGCCCGGCGCTCGCAGTGCGTCAATAACCTGAAGCAACTGGCCCTCGGCTGCCACAACTTCGAGTCGACCAACGGCTCGTTCCCCAAGGGCGTCTACCTGCCCTACGCGGTCGGCCTCACCCCGGCGACCGCCGGCGATTACTACATCAGCGACCAGACCGAGCCGTTCGGCCCCAACTGGGCGGTCATGATCCTGCCGTACATCGAGCAGGCGACCCTCTATAACAGCTCGAACGTGGTCGGATACCCCGGCTGGGCCGGGCCCTACCTGACGACGTTCGACGGGAGCGTGATGACGGCGCCCAACGCGACCATGTACAACATGGACTGGGCCAACGCGACGGTCCGGTCGACGGCCCTCGGCGTGTTTACTTGCCCGAGCGACGCGAACAACCAGCCGGGCCGCTTCTTCTTCGACGCCTCCGCCAACGCCAGCAATCCCGAGCTGGCGCCCGGCAAGAATGCGGGGACGCCCCTGCTCAACTGGGCCCGGGGCAACTACGGCTCGGTCTCGGGCTCGTCCGACATCGATCACGAGACCAACGGCTATCTTGGCAACGATGACGGTATCCTGCCCTACAACCTCTCGCCTCACGTCGGCATGATGGGGGCGAACTACGGCAAGAAGATCGCGGAGGTCACCGACGGTCTGTCGAACACCGCGATGATCGCCGAACTCCGCACCGGGCTGAATTCGCTGGACATCCGCGGGACCTGGGCGCTGGGCTTCGGCGGGGCCAGCATGGTCGGGCAGACGAAGGACTTTAACCCGACCCCGAACAACAAACTCGGCCTGCCCCCCGGCAATTGCGGCAACGGCGGCGACGAGCTGCAAGGATCATATGCCTTCGCCCCCTCGTTCCCGAATGCCGCCGCGATGGGCATGGGCGTCAACTGCCAGTCGGGCAATTACAATTCCGGGGCCCAGTCCCGCAGTCTCCACCCCGGCGGCGTGAACGTGGCCTTCGGCGACGGGAGTGTCAAGTTCATCAAGAACACCATCACCCAGCGGGTCTGGTATCTGATCCTGACCAGCGCCGATGGCGGCGTTCTGAGCTCCGACGCTTATTGAGCGGACCGATTTGTCGTGCGAACGAGGGGCGTGCGTCAAACCCGAGCCGGGAGATTCGCCCGTCCCTTATTCCGAGTGGCCCCGGCGGAGCTTACCAACATGCCTCGAATTCGACCCTGCCCGGAACTGCTGCTCGCCCTGATCCTCCTCCCCGGCTGCGGCCAGGGAGGGCGCACCGTGTGGGTCACCGGCAAGCTGATCGAAGGTGGGGCCAAATATGAGACTCCCGCCAATCAGCGGATCACGATCACCTTCGTGGCGTCCGAGATCCAGGACGGGCAAGGCAAGCTCGTCGCGAGCACCGAGCCCTATATGGCCCTCTATGACCCGACCGACGGCAGTTTCAAGGTGCCCGGCCGGGATGGTTCCGGCATCCCTCCCGGCAAGTACCGCGTGGCGATCACCTCCAAGATGGATCGCGAGGCCCTCAATACCGCATCGCCCAAGGGCAAGCGGAGGAGCATGGACCGCGATAAAGACTGCCTCGACAACAAGTTCGGCGTGACAACCTCGCCCATCATCCGGGAGATCAGGGGGTCCGCCGACCTGACCATCGACCTCGACAAGCCGACCGAGGGATCGGCCGGCTGAAACGGGCCGGCCCGTTCAGAGCATCGGCAGGTCGAGCTTCTCCTCATTGGCGATCTTGCGGATCTTATCGAGAGTCCTCGATTCGATCTGGCGGACGCGCTCCTTGGTGATATTCAGCTTCTTGCCGAGCTGCTCCAGGGTTTCCTCGCTGGCGCCGTTGATCCCATAGCGGCTGATGATAATCAGCCGCTCGCGGTCGTCGAGCCGGCCGAGCATCCCCTTGACGGCGTCCTGCATCCGCTTCTGGGTGCTCTCGTACTCGTGCTCGTCGGTCCGGTTGTCGGCGGCGGCCTCGAACATCTCCTCGTGGCCGGTGACGAACCGGTCGCGGCGGTAGTTCTCCTCGGGGATGGTCCGGGCGAAGTTCTTCATGATCGCCCAGCTCGCGTAGGTGCTGAACTTGTTGCCCCGGGCGTAGTCGAACTTCTCGACGGCGCGGATCAGGCTCATGTTGCCGTCGGAGACCAGGTGGAAGAAGTCGTTCGACGGGCCGACGTGCCGCTTGGCGATCGAGACGACCAGGCGGAGGTTGGCGCTGATGATCTGGTTCTTGACGGCCAGGGCCTCGTCCTGGAGCCGCTCGACCTCGTCGAGGTCCGACGTCTTCGCCCGGGTCGGCTCGATCGAGTCGCGGAGCTTGCTGGCCCGGAACCGGAGGAAGTTCATCTTCCGGAACAGGTGCGCTTCCTGCTCGCGGGAGAGCAGCGGGACCTCATAGAGGCTGGCCAGGTAGGGGGGCAACCCCTTGGGCGCCTTGGTCTTCCGGGGCGGCTTGCCGTCGGCCGGCTCGGGGATCGGGCCGAGGATCTCCTCGTGCGCGGCGGGGTCGTCGAAGCTGGGGTGGGTCATGAACTCCAGCTTCGCCTCCTTCAGCCGGAGGGCGCGCATCTCGTTGAGGACCCGGTAGATGCTCGACCGGGTCCGGTCGAACTGCGCGGCGAGGTTCTCGGCCGAGACCCCGCGCCCGTGGTTGTACAGGCGGTAGATCTTGGCCTTGGTCGCCTCGTCGAGGGGGGCCGTCGAGGGCGGGAAGATCGCCCGGTCGGGATGCTCGGCATCGTAGGCCTTCAGCGTCATCCGGACCGTCTCGGTGGAACGTTCCATTTTTCGGGCAATCCTCCGGGCGATCTCGATCGGGCCGGCCTGGCCGATCGGGGCCATCCGACGGGCGCGGCGGATGATCTCCTCCCGCTCCTCGTCGCTGAGCTTCTGGAACCGCGAGCCCCGGTCGACCTGCTCGCGGTGGGCCTCGACGAACCTCGCCAGGCTCGATTCGAGGAAGCCGACCTTGGGCCGGCCGTCGATCAGGAACCTTCGGGCGACCAGCCCCTGCCCTCGCCAGCGGGTGACGGTCCGGGTCGACACGTTGAACCGTCGGCTGACATCCTCCACCGTCAGGACCGGCTCGGGAGTCTGCTCGACCGGCTGGCAGACCGTCGCCGAGAGGTCCTCGACGAACTGCTTCAGGTCCGACCGGACCCCGGCGCCGTCGAGGACCTGCGGCGAGGTCGCCTCGCCGCGAAAGCCCGTGATCCGGAACAGCAGATAGGCGTAAGGGTAGCGTTTCTCCCCCTCGATCTCGGCGATGAGCTTCTCGGCCCGGTCGATCTGCTCCAGGAGTCGCTCCCTGGGCGCGAACCGGGACTGCTGCTCCTTGAGTTCCTTCATCGCCGGATGTCGGTACGAACCCCCCATCCCGCCTCCCTCGCCCCGGGCCGATACGCCTTCCCGAGCCTGACCCTACCCATCGACGCGCGATACCATTAAGGAATTCGCCGAGAGCCGAGGAATCTTGGACGGTTGGCCCCCGGAAGCCGAGACGCTCGCCCCTTCCCGCAGGTTCGCGGCGGGGATTGGCCTCCACGAGTGAACGAGATCAAGCCGTGCAAGTCCGATGCCTCGGGTAGGGCTCTCCGGGCGGCCGGTCGATGGTCGGGCCGACTCGCGGAGGCCGGGGGCCATTCGATCAGACGCCCGGACATCCGTCTCGTCCCCCCCGATCGCCAACCTCGGCCGACCTTGTAACCATAGCCGATCGATCGGGGCGCGGTCGTCGGAATCGCCCCATTCCAGTCCCCCGGCACCAACCTACTACAAATACCGACGTTGCGGCCCGGACCTTACGCCATTATTGAGCGAGTTTCCCTCGGGAACGGGACGGGAAATCCGCCGAGATTCCCCGGATCGATCCGTTCGAATCGGGGATGGAGCGGGGATGTTGTCATGGATCAACACGGGGATGACGGGTCGGTTCCGTCGGGGGTCTCGATTTTACCGGCCGATCGGGGCCGAGCGATCCGGCGGGAAAGTCGCGACGGGGAATGGATTACGCCCCGAGGGCGATGTCGGGAATCGGGGCCTGGATTCGAAATGGACACTGGGGACTCTCCGGAGGGCCGGCCGATCGTCGAGGAGGCCCGCCGGCACGAGGCGGGCGGTGGAAAGGAGTCGGTGATGGGACCGATCGGGGCGGCTGCGATCTTGTTTGCCTTGGCGACGACCGGCGAGGCCGGCGAACGGGTGACGCTCCGCGAGCAGACCCGGCCGGTCGACGTGACCCGGGCGGTCGTCGAGCTGAAGGCCGAGGGGACGTTCAAGCCCGGCGTGCCTCCCGGCTCGCCCGAGCCGAAGCCGCTCGCCCTCAAGGTCGAGAGCCGTCTGGAATTCGCCGAGCGGGTCTCGGCGGTCGACAACCAGGGGCGGCCCCGGAGGACGATCCGGCAGGTCGAGCAGGCCGCCGCCGCGATCAACGGCGAGGTCCGCCCTTCCGCCTCGGCGCTCCGGCCCGAGGTCGCCCTGATGGTCGCCGACCGTCGAGAGGGGGCGGTCCACGTCGCCAGCCCGGGAGGGCCACTCACCCGGGCGGAGCTGGAGCTGGTCCAGGGTCCGGGCGACCCGCTGGCGCTGGCGTCGTTGCTCCCGACGAAGCCGGTCGCCGTGGGAGACCGATGGACCGTGGGCGACCTGGCCGCCAGGAATCTGAGCGGCTATGACGCGCTGGCGAGCAACGCCCTGGAGGCGACCCTGGAGGCGGTCGACGCCGGGTCGGCCCGGGTCCGGCTCCTCGGGACGATCCGGGGCGCGGCGCTGGGGGGCGAGGGGTCGATGGCCTGCGACGGCTCGTTCACCTTCGACCGCGAGGCCAACCGCGTCGGCCGCCTGACCCTCCGCCGGGCCGAGACCCGCCGGGCCGGCCCGATCGAGGCCGGGCTCGACGTCAAGAGCGTCCTGACCGTCGCCCGGACCTCGGCCGACCTCGCCCGGCCGCTCGACGACGAGGCCCTCATCGCCCGGGCCGACGGGCCCTCGCCCGGCCGGGATCTCCTCCTGTTCAACGCCCCCGACGGCAAGTACACCCTGCTCCACGACCGGGACTGGCACCTCTTCTGGGACGACGCCCGCGAGGTCGTCCTGAAGCGGCTCGACCGGGGGGAGATGGTCGCCCAGTGCAACCTCTCGGCGGGCCCGAACGCCGGCAAGGGGCGGCATCAGGACCTCGGGCAGTTCCGCGACGACATCCGCAAGGCCCTGGGCGACCGGTTCGTCGAGGTCGTCGGCCAGGGCGAGGTCGAGGGCGCCCCGGCGGGCGGCTTCCGCTACAAGGTCTCGGTCCGAGGGAAGCAAGGTGACGCGGGCGTCCTCTGGCATTACTATTTGATCGCCAACCCCGACGGCGACCAGCTCATCGCCACCTTCACCCTGGGCCTGGCCCAGCAGGCCCAGTTCGCCGACCAGGACTCCCGCCTGATCGGGTCGCTTGTGTGGAAATAGTCGCGATCGGTCGCGTGGGGCGAGGTGTCAGTGGTCGGTCACTCAGGAGACTCTCCCGTGAAGCGATTCCGGCCTTTGCTGACCACTGACCACTGGCCACTGGCCACTCTCCTGTGCGTGGCGCTGGCCTGTCCCGCGCAAGGCCAGGGGACGACCGGGGTCGAACCTCCGGTCGCCTCGACCCCGGCGAAGGTGCAGAAACTCGCCGACCTGACGAATCGATACCGGTTCTCGGAGAAATATACGCCGGACGACGAGAAGGCCGGGCCGGGGCTGGTGGGGTCGTGCCGGGTGGGTCTCGTCGAGGTCGTCCGCGACTCGGTCGACAGCCCGCAGGGGGCCCCGAAGCGGTCGGAGTCGACCCGGCAGGCGATCTTCACGGAGCGGCCGGCGGAGGCCGGCGGCCTGGGGGGCGTGGCCGCCGTGACCCGGACCTTCGAGCGGTTCCGGGCCAAGCCCGAGGACCCGTCCAGGACGATGGGGCCCCGGCCCCTCGAAGGGCTCACGGCCCTGATCCGCCCGAAGCAGGGCGAGCTGCCCCAGATCATCAGCCTGACCGAGGGCCGCCAGCTCACCGATTACGAGTACGACGTCGCGGCGCATGAGGTCTTCGTCCCGCAACTCGCGGCGATCCTGCCGTCCCAGGCCCTCCGGGTCGGCGACACCTGGCGCATTCCCCGAAAGGCCGCGCAGGCGATGCTCGGCGACCCTTACGTCCTGGGGGACACGCTGGTCGGCAAGCTCTCCGGGATCAGCAAGGAGGTCGACGGGCCGAGGATGGTCGCTTCGATCGCGATCGCCGGCAAGGCGACCGGCCCGGCCGGCGACTCGGCCGTCAACGCCGAGGCCCTGTTCACCTTCACGCCCGAGTCGACGCTCAAGAATTTCTCGCCCAGGCCCACCTTCCCCCCCCGGCCGACCGAGGACGTCATCGAGGCCCGAGGCGCGTTCACCGAGCTTCGACTGGGCCGGATGACGACCGGCCCCCTGCCCGGCCCCGGCCGGCTTCGGTTCCAGTCCAACCGCGAGGTCATCCTGCAACGGCAGCTCGGCCTCAACGCCGGCGCCGTCGGCCCCGCCCGGCTGGAGAAGCCGCCGGAAGTGGCCGAGGCCAACGCCTGGCTCGTCCACGTCGACCCCGCGGGCCACTATGCCTTCCGGCACCCGCAGGACATGCTCCCCCCCGAGCGGGTCCAGGCCGCCGCCGAGGCCAACACCACGCTGCTCGCCCGGATTCGCCGCGAGGGCCGGGACATGCTGCAAATCGAGTTCGTCCCGAAGATCCTCGCCCCCGAGGATCTCAAGAAGGAGCTGGGCGAGAAGATCGACGCGCTGAAGATGGAGGTCATCAAGGGGGCCGAGGAATGGCTCCCCGAGGCCGACTGGCCCAAGATGCGCGTCCACCGGGTCGAGGCCGCCCTCAAGGTCGACCCCAAGGGCGGCGCCGGCAACGCCTCGACCCGCATCCACTTCGACGCCTACCTGATCCTCTTCGGCCAGTCGGCCAGCATCATGGCCATCGCCACGACGTCGAGGGACGCCGTCGCCCCCTTCCGCCGAGAGGTTGAGCAGGCCCTCAAGTCGATCCAGCTCGACCCGGCCCGGCCGGCGGTGGATTGAGCCCAATACCATTTGACGAACCGTAACTCCCAGCGGCGCCTGTATTTTCTGCCTCCCTCTCCCTCTGGGAGAGGGCCGGGGTGAGGGGCGTGGCAGGGCTGTTTCAT
>JAJYDH010000602.1 GCA_021777685.1 Planctomycetota bacterium
GTTTCGCCACCGCTCACCCACCCTACAAGATCAACAGTGCCTCAGCCCTGGCGGTGGTCGTCCAGGTAGTTCTCGACGATCGCTCGGAGGCCGCCGTCGACCTCCAGGCCGAGCCCCCGCCCCTTGGCGGCGGCCTCGGCGGCCGTCCAGCCGTTGGCCCTGGCCTGGTGGAGCAGGACGAGCGCGGCGGCGCGGCCTCCCTTCCGGCAGTGGACCATGACCCTGGGGTGGGCGTCGATGAAGTCGCAGACGGCGCGGACGCCGTCCTCGGTCAGCGGCGAGCCGCCGACCCCCATGTGGAGGTAGTCCATCCCGAGGGCGCGGACCTTCTCCCCCTCGGCGGCGGTGCTCAGCGGCTGCTCGGGCTCGCCGTCGTTCCGGAGGTTGACGACCCCGTTGAACCCCTCCGCCTTGAGCCGGGCCAGGTCGGCCTCGGTCGGCTGGTCGCCGATCGTGATCCCCGGCGTGATCGCCCGTTCGAACAACATCGCTCATCCCCCTTCTGGCTTCCGATCCGTTCAGGTCTCCGAGACCCGAAGCTAACCCAATCGGACGGCGATCGCCAACGGGTGAGCCGCCCATTCTGGAGATGCAGCGGTTTCGCCGATCGCCAGCTATCCGGCCAATCCGAAACAATCCGACCTTGACGGATCTGCGAATCCGACCACAATACCTACCGTTCGGTATACGGCGAAGAGGGTCGGTCATTTGGTCAAGGTCGCGAAGGCTGTCGAGCCGAACGAGCTGGCCGCGCACATCGCCCGGGTGGCGGCCCGGCTGTTCGCCGATCGGGGTTACGACGCGACGTCGGTCCGCGAGATCGTCGAGGCGTCGGGCGTGACCAAGCCGACGCTTTACTATCACTTCGGCAGCAAGCAGGGGCTGGCCGAGGCGCTGCTGACCCGGCCGATGACCGGGTTCGTCGGCACGCTCCGGGAGCTGGTCGAGCGGGAATCGGACCCGCTGCGGTTACTCCGCGAGCTGTTCGCGACGCAGATCCGCTTCCTGGAAGAGGAGCCCGACCGGGGCCGGTTCCTGTACGCGATCTGCTTCGGCCCGCAGAGTTCCAGCCTCCGCGAGGAGATGCACCGGTTCGGCGAGTCGATGGACCGCGTGACGGCCGACTGCGCGGGGAAGCTGGCCGAGGCGGGGGTGATCGACAAGGGGCGGGTCGAATCGTGCTCGCAGGTGATCCGGGGGCTGATCATGTCGTCGACGCTGGATCACATTTTGCTCGGGAGGCCGCTGGAGCCTGGGCTGGCCGACCGGCTGGTGGTCGACCTGCTCCGGGGCTTCGGCCGGCCCGGCCTGACGATCGAATTTGAAGGGGAGAATGGCTCATGAACGGTCTCCGAGCGGCGATGGTGCCGATCCTGCTGGCGCCGGCCCTGCTGGCGGCGGGCTGCGGCGCGAGGTCCGAGAAGGCGGCGGACGCGAACGCCGGGCCGAGGGTCGTCCCCGTGACGGTCTCGGGCGTCGAGCTCCGGCCGATCGAGCGGGCGGTCGACGCCGTCGGCACCCTCAAGGGGTGGGACGAGGTGACGGTCGGCGCCAAGAAGATCGGCCGGGTCGCCAGGGTCCTCCACGACATCGGCGACCGGGTCAAGCCCGGCGAGATGCTCGTCGAGTTCGAGACTCGCGACTCCGAGCTGGCCGTGGAGCAGGCGAAGAAGCAACTGCTGTCCGAGCTGGCCAAGGTCGGCGTGATCGTCAGCCGGATTCCGTCGCGGGTGCCGACCGAGAAGGACATCGACGTCTACAAGCTGCCATCGGTCGTCCAGGGCCAGGTCGCGCTCGAGCGGGCCCAGCAGAACCTCGCCCGCGAGAAGAACCTGATGAGCAAGGGCGCGGGGATGAAGCAGGACCTCCAGAACACCGAGAACGACGTCCGGAACGCCCAGGCGGCGCTCGACAACGCGGTCCTGACCGCCCGGTCGATCATCGTGAGCGCCCTGGCCGCCTGGGTCCGCGTCGAGATCGTCGAGGAGGCGCTGAAGGACATGGAGATCCGCGCCCCGGTCCCGTCCCGCCCGCCGTTCGGGCTCGCGAGCACGCCCACCTACGCGGTCGCCAAGAAGTCGGTCTCCGAGGGGCAGATGATCCGGGAGGGCGACGCCGCGTTCGATCTGGTCATCGAGAACCCGCTCCGGCTCTGGCTCAACATCCCCGAGCGGTTCGTCTCGGAGGTCCAGCCGGGCCAGGAGGTCCGGGTCTCGGTCGCGTCGTACCCCGGCAAGGCGTTCCCGGCCAAGGTCACGAGGATCAACCCGGTGGTCGACTCGACGAGCCGGACCTTCCAGGTCGAGGCCGCCGTGCCGAACGACGAGGGGAAGCTCCGCCCCGGTGGCTTCGCCAAGGCCGAGGTCATCACCGACCGGAACGCCAGGGCGGTCATCGTCCCGCTCGACGCGATCGTCCGGTTCGCCGGCGTGACCAAGCTGTTCGTCGTCGGCGAGGACAGCAAGGCCCACGCCGTCGCCGTCGAGACCGGCAAGGAGGGCCCCGGCTGGGCCGAGCTGCTCGTCCCCCTGCCCGACAACGCCCGGGTCGTCACCACCGGCCAGTCGCAGCTCGCCGACGGCACGCCGGTCAACGTCAAGGCGCCGGAAGTCGCGGCCAAGACCTCGAAGTAGGGGTAGGGTCCGTCGAGGAGGTAGGGTGCGTCGAGTCCTCGAAGACGCACCACGGGTCACTCGGATGGTGCGTCTTCGAGGACTCCACGCACCCTACCTCCTACCTCCTACCTCCTTGTCAGCGGTGGTGCGACGCCCCTCACCCCGGCCCTCTCCCAGAGGGAGAGGGAGGCAGAAAGACGTCTTCATCTCAAATTTGAAATCTCAAATCTGAAATACCCGGAGCCCTTCCCGTGACCATCTCCGACGTCTGCATCAAACGCCCGGTCTTCACCTGGGTGCTGGTGGCCCTGCCCGTGGTGCTGGGCGTCGTGGCCTACGGGAACCTGGGCGTCGACCTGTTCCCCAACGTCGACTTCCCGGTCTGCACCGTGACGACCTCGCTCTCCGGCGCCAGCGTCGAGGAGATGGAGACGACCGTCACCAAGCCGATCGAGGACATCATCAACACCGTCTCCGGGATCGACGAGCTGCGCTCGACGACCCAGGAGGGGATCTCGGTCGTCACCGTCCAGTTCCTGCTCTCGAAGGACGGCGACGTCGGCGCGCAGGAGGTCCGCGACAAGGTCAGCTCGATCCTGGCCAACCTTCCCGACGGCACCGAGACGCCCGTCGTCAACAAGTTCGACACCGACGCCATGCCGGTCATGGCCCTGGCGATCTCCGGCCGTCGCGACATGCGCGAGGTCACGGAGATCGCCAGCAAGAAGATCAAGGAGCGGCTGGAGACCGTCCCCGGCGTCGGCGCCATCAACCTCGTCGGCGGCCGGACCCGGTCGATCAACGTCACGGTCGACTCCGACAAGCTCGCGGCCTACTCCCTCTCGATCGACGACGTGAAGACCTCGCTCGAACGGCAGAACCTGGAGGAGCCCGGCGGCCGGATCGACCAGGGCTCGCGCGAGATGGTCCTCCGGACCCTTGGCCGGCTCAACACGGCGAGGCAGTTCGACGACCTGATCGTCACCAACAAGGGCGGCACGCCGATCCGGATCAAGGACGTCGGCCGCGCCGAG
>JAJYDH010000068.1 GCA_021777685.1 Planctomycetota bacterium
CACCTTGCCGCCGATCCGGACCCGGGTGAACCCCTCCGCCCGGAGCGCCTCGGCCAGGGCCGCGCGGTCGGAGTCGGGCCGGATGTCGAGCGGGAACGCGATGAGGTACCGGGCCCCTTCGGGCAACGCCTCGATCGTCCGGACGACGCTCAAAGGGTCGGCCGGCTCGACACTCTCGCCGCAATTCGGGCACATCACCCGGCCGACGCGGGCATAGAGCAGCGCGAGGTGGTCATGGACCTCCGAGATCGTCCCCAGGGTGCTCCGCCCCGACCGTCGCCCGCCCGCCCGCTGCGCCACGGCGATCGCCGGAGGAATCCCGTCGATCAGGTCGGCGTCCGGCTTGTCGAGCCGTTCGAGGAACTGGCGGGTGTAGGCCGAGAACGTCTCGACGTACCGCCGCTGCCCTTCCGCGTAGAGCGTGTCGAACGCCAGCGAACTCTTGCCCGAGCCGCTCACCCCCGAGAAAGCGACCAGGCGGTGCAGGGGCAAGTCGAGGTCGACCCCCTTGAGGTTATGGACCCGGACTCCCCGGAGCCGGATGAATCGGGAGTCGTCGGCCATCGGGACGGGACCTTGGGGTGGCGTAGTGATGGAGGCTGGGTCGGGGACCCAGCAGCGTCAAGGTATCGAGCCCCGACCCAGCCCAGATAATCCGGAGGACAGACCCTTGAGATCGATCGTACCCCGGCCCGGCTCGGTCCCACAATCCGGCCTGATCGATCGGAAGGGGAATGCGATTCGCGCGAACATGACGTGAAGGAAAGGGACGCACCAGCGGTCAGACCGTGACATCCCGGGCCGATCGATCGCGTGGGCCTGAGCGGGCCGCGGGGGGGCGGGATGGAACTTTTTCGAGGTCCCGGGGTTAGATCCATCGGGGGCGATCGGCATTGCCGCGCGGACTACATTCATAATTGACAGGTCTGGGGTTGCCGACTATAGTTCGAGTGGGCCCGACGCGATTGCATGCGCCTATCTTTTTCGCGTCCCCGATTACGATTCGTTCGCGAAGTGGAGCAACGGACTGTCGCCACCGGGAGCTCTCCCTCCCACCTTCCGCGAGAGAACGCCTTTTGATGTCCGATCACGATTCGTCGCCCAAATCCGGGCGTCCCTCGGGTCCTAGATCCTCGGGGCGCATGCCATCTCCCCCCGATGGGGGGGAGCGGGGCGAGGTTGCCGACCCTCCCACGGTCCGGTCGGGACCCGCGACCGGCTCGGCCTCGGGCGGCTCGTCGGGGCGTCGACCGGCCGCGTCTCGTCCGGACGTCCCTCCCTTGCCGGTGCCGGGCGACCGCGTGGACGTCTTCGGGCTGGAGGAGGCCATCGGCGCCGGCGGGATGGGGGCGGTCTTCCGGGCGGTCGACATCAAGCTCGACCGCCAGGTCGCGCTCAAGATCCTCCCGCCCGACCAGGCGGTCGACCCCGAGGTCGTCCAGCGCTACTACCAGGAGGGGCGGGCGGCGGCCCGGCTCGACCACGAGAACATCGCCCGGGTCTACACGATCGGGTTCGACGGCCGGTACCACTTCATCGCCTTCGAATATATTGAAGGCACGACGATCCGCCAGCGGGTCGAGAGTGACGGGCCCTTGCCGGTCGAGGACGCGATCAACTTCACGCTCCAGATCGCCAACGCCCTGGTCCATGCCGCCGGCCGAGGGGTGGTCCATCGCGACATCAAGCCGTCGAACATCATCGTCACCCCGCAGGGTCGGGCCAAGCTGGTCGACATGGGCCTGGCCCGGCGGTTCGAGCGGGGCGAGGACACCGGCCTGACCCAGAGCGGCATGACCCTGGGCACGTTCGACTACATCAGCCCCGAGCAGGCCCGCGACCCCCGCGACGTGGACGTCCGGGGCGACCTCTACTCGCTGGGCTGCACCCTGTTCCACATGCTCTCGGGCCGGCCGCCGTTCCCCGAGGGGACGGTCCTCCAGAAGCTCCTCCAGCACCAGGAGGAGCAGGCCCCCGACATCCGGATGCTCAACCCGTCGGTGCCCGACGCCCTGGCGAGCATCCTGGTCAAGCTGATGGCCAAGGACCGCGACCGCCGCTACCAGACGCCCGAGCTGCTCGTCCGCGACCTGCTGACCGTGGCCGGCTCTCTGGGCCTCCGCTCGATCAACCCCGAGGGGCTGGTCTGGATGGCCCCCACCCCCGCGCCGGCCTGGGCCAGGCACTTCGTCTGGGGCGTGCCCGCCCTGGCGTTCGCGACGGTCCTGGCGGCCCTGGCCTGGCTGGGAGATGGCCCGGTCACGCCGACGCCTCCGGCCTCGCCGAACCCGCCGACGGCCCGGCGGCCGACCGTGCCGGCCCCGCCCCGCGCCGATCCCGCCGTCGAGGCCGAGGCCCCCCGCGAGTTCGCGGTCGACTCCCGCGACGACCTGCTCCGAGTCCTGGCCGAGGCCCCGCCGAGGTCGACGATCCTGCTCGCCGACAAGGGGCCATATGACCTCCGAGGGGTCAACGCGCGGCCCTGGAAGGGGCTGAACATCACGATCAAGGCCGAGGCCGGGGCCCGACCGGTGATCCGGCTCCCTCAGGACCTCGACGCGCCCGGCGCGACCTCGCCGGCGCTGCTCGACCTCGTCGGAGGCCGGGTGACGCTCGACGGGTTGGAGTTCGCGATCGAGGGGGGCGACGCCTCGGCGGCGATCCGGGCCGAGGACGCGGAGGTCATCGTCCGCCGCTGCGCGTTCCGCCGATCGGAAACCTCGCCCGCCCGGCTCAGGCCGGCGGCGATCGTGGTCCGGGCGACGGCCCGGTCGGGGTCGGCCTCGACCGACCGGCCGGCGTCGCTGGCGGTCGACGCCTCCGAGTTCGACGGCGGCCAGGCGGGCGTCCTCGCCGTCGGCCCGGTGGACGTCGGGCTCCGCGACTGCACGTTCGGGCCGGCCCCGGCCGACCTCGGGACGATCGTGGCCGAGAACCCCGAGGCGGGCGCCGGGGCGGCCGAATTCCGGATCGCGCACGTCAGCGTCCTGGCCGGCGCCGGGCCGGTCTTCCGGATCTCGGGGAACGCCCCCCGGGTCCGCGTCGCCGACTCGGCCTTCGCCCCGCCCACGGCGAGCGGAGTGCCCCCGACCCTGGTCGCGATCGACTCGCCCGACCGGCTCGACTGGCGGGGCGTGGACAACCTCTACGGCCGGTTCGGCGTCTACCTCCAGCCCCCACGAGGCTCGACCCTCCGGTCGCAGATCAAGACGTTCGATGCCTGGGCCGACGACCCGGCCTCGTTCCGCGAGTCGGGCTCGATCGCCGTCGACGGGCATCCCTGGGAGGGGCGGAACCCGCTCGAAACCCTCGCCCTGGCGTCGCCGGGGCCGACCCACGCCTTCCAACTCGCCCTGACCCGCCAGGCGCCGCCCCGCGCCGGCGCCCGCCAGGGTCCGTCGGGCCCGCTCCCCTCGCCGGTCGCCCTCGCGTCGAGCCCGGCCCCTTTGCCGGCCCCGAATCCGAACCCGGACGTCCCCACGCCCGTGCCGATCCGGCCCCGGGAAGTCGCCTCGGCGACGCCCCCGAATCCGCCGAAGCCGAGGCCGACGGCCGACCCGGGCGACGAGATCATGGAGATGCCGCTCGTCCTGCCGGGAGAGCGTACGGCCGCCGAGGCCCGCGCCGACGAGCCGGATGCCGTCGGCGAGCTGATGCCGATGCCGATGCCGGTCGACCCCGAACGGCCCCCGGCCCCGCTGGTGACGACACCCCCGAAGCCCGAGGTCCCCGTCGAGGTCGCCCCGGCGCCCGAGCCGGGAGCGATCCGGACGGCCGAGCAGTTCCTCGACGCCCTGAACCGGCCCGGACAGGGCGTGAGGACCCTGACCCTCGCCGCCGACGCCGACCTGTCCCTGCCGGCCTGCCGGGCCCGAGGGACGTCGATCTGCATCATCCGCGCCGAGCGGATCGAGGGCCGTCCCCGCCCCCGGCTCCGGTTCCGCCCCGACCCCTCCGCGAGCCCTCCGGCCGCCGACTCGTGGGCGGCCTGGATGACCGTGCAATCGGGCGGACTCCGGCTCGAAGGGGTCGACGTGGTCCTGCCCGACGTCGACCCCTCGACCTCGTCGACCCGGCGGAGGGCGGCCTTCGCCGTCGCGGCGGGGACGATCGACCTGACGCTGGACGACTGCACCGTGACGATCGAGGGGGACCTGACCCCGTCGGCGGTCGTCGCTCTGCCGGCCGGCGAGGTCGCGGGCGAGGCCCGGCTCCGGTTCAAGAACAGCCTGCTCCGGGCCTCGGGCGACCTGGTCGACGTCGCGCCCGGGCGCCGGCTCGACCTCGACGTCGACAACGCGGTCATCGCGACCGGCGGCACCCTGGTCCACGCCCACGGGCTGCCGGTGGGGCAGGTCCCCGGGCCGCTGAAGGTGGTCCTCCGCCAGGTCACGGCGCGCCTGGCCGGCGGCCTGGCCCGGCTCCAGAGCACCCCGGCCGAGCCCGAATTGCCCGTCGCCGACGTCCTCGCCCGCGACACCATCCTCGCCACCAACGACCCCGAAGATCCCCTCTTCCGGGTCGACGGCCAGGGGACGCTCGACGACCTCCGCGGCCTGATCCACTGGGAAGGCCGCTCGGTCGCCTATCACAAGATCAACACCTACCGCCGCGACCAGTCGGCCCGGCCCGGCGCCGTGCCGACCCTCTTCAACCGCGAGTCGTGGGACATCGCCGTCGGCCGCCTCGAAGAGTCCGCCATCCACGACGACCTCAAGTTCCAGAGCGACTGGGTCCCCGACCGCCGCCCCTGGACCCTCCGCCCCGCCGACGTCCGCCTCCGCCCCGACAGCCCCGCCCTCAACATCGGCGCCGAGCTGCCGCAGATCCCCAACCCGCCGGGGAAGGGTGCTTAGGCGGCTTGCATCGTGACAGAGATCACGGGCCGGGAGGGAGCCGCCCCGCGATGGGATCGCTCGACCTCCTCATCACCGGCCGGGATCGAGGAGAAGCCCGCACAACTCGAGGTCGGTGCGGATGTAGTCCTCGCGGAGGGAGTCCGCCTCGTTCTTGAGTTCGGCCGCAAGAGGTTGCCAGAAGCCGGCCTGAATGCTGAACGGAAGGGGTCTCGGGCCCGCGGGGCTCGGAGGAAACTCCCTTTGCTCGAGCGATTCCATCGCGAGTATCCATCTCGCGATCGCCCCGAGGCTTGGCTCCGCAAGCCGACCGGAACGCAGGCGGGTCGCCAGGATGAGCAGTCCGAGCGCGAAGAGCAATGACTTGGGGCCGCGTTCCCGACAAGATATCCGCCATGTCAGATAGCGGGCGGCGGCCTCGCTCATCTCCTCGCCCAGTACATTAGCGCTGACCAGACATTGCGCCAGCGCGGAATCCGCGGCGATATTGCCCTCTTCCTGGGGCAACTTGGCCTCGGCGTGGAGAAGGACCGCGCACGCGAACAAACGCGTTTGATGGCCCCGTCGGCCCGTCGGGCCGGGCTCGAACGGAGGGGCGTTGGGCACGTCCGGGTTGGAATAATGCGTCAAAGTGAGCACTTCGCCCAACATCCAGGGCAGGGGGGCCGGTACGACCCCATCGTCGCGGATGGGTCGAAGCTCGATCATCATGTCGTCGGCCTCGCACCCATAGTCTGCCCTGGCGATCTCCCACAGCATCGCGTCGTCGGTAGCTCGACGCGCGCGATCGAGCAAGAGGCCCGCCGACGGTGGGAAAGCTACGAGCAGCGAGGCGGGGATCTCCATCATCAGCCACCCTCATCTCAACGGGCATTCGTGACGGGAGGGGCGTTCCGGCCCGTGTAGGTGAGCCCGATGACGACCCGGCAGGTGCTCCGGCACATCGCGTCCGCCGACAGTATCCCCCGTGCGAACCGCCTCTTGTCCTCCCGATCGTTCCCGCGGCCATCGGCGCAGATTCAGATGATTCGACTCTCCCGGACCAATCCCACATCGGCCTGCTCCCGGGCGTGAGGGAGCCGGGCGGCGGGGGTGGCGCGGAGGGTGAAGCGGGTGATCTCGGGGGTGCAGCCGTAGCGGATCGGGTGCTTGCCGCCGACCCCCTGGCTGACGTAGAGGAGCGATCGGCCGTTGCGGAAGAAGCCGCGGTCGAAGTGGCGGCTGTAGCGGCTGGGCATCAGGATCGGGCCGAAGACCGGCAGGCGGATCTGCCCGCCGTGGTTGTGCCCGGCGAGCACCAGGTCGACGCCCTTCGAGGCGGCCCGGGGGAACTGGTCGGGGGAATGGATCAGGAGGATGCGGAAGTCGGCCTCGGGCACCGCGTTGTGGTCGAGCGCCGGGCCCCAGGGGGCGGAGGTCCCGCCGAGGGCCAGGGTCGCGCCTTCGACGTCGATGCGCTCCCACCGGCCTTCGAG
Organism: Planctomycetota bacterium; assembly: GCA_021777685.1. GTDB lineage: Bacteria > Planctomycetota > Planctomycetia > Isosphaerales > Isosphaeraceae > Tundrisphaera. Next base: position 6,332 of record JAJYDH010000068.1, read on the forward strand.
GTCGGCGAACCCGGCGTGCTCGAGGGCCCGCCTCGCCCGGCCGGGGCGGAGCAGGTGGTCGTGGTTGCCCAGGATCGCGAACTGCCCCAGCCGGCCCCGGAGCTTCGAGAAGACCGGCTCGACCCACTCCATCGTGGACAGGTCGTCGAGCAGGTCGCCGGTGAAGGCGACGAGGTCGGCGTCCCACCGCGCGGCCTCGTCGGCGACGATTTCGAAGAACTCGCGGCGATAGCAGTGCGAGAAGTGCAGGTCGGTCAACTGGACGACGTTCAGGCCGTCGAGGGCGGCCGGGAGGCCGGGGAGGGTCAGCTCGCACTCCACCTTCCGGACCCGGAGCGAGCGGTTGCCGGGCAGGTGCAGGAGCCAGCGATGCTTGCCGTCGCCCACTACCCGGTCGAGGCCCGGCTCGACGGCCAGGTCGACCTCCTCGCCGCGGGACTCGACCCCGCCGGGCGTCCGGCGGAAGGCCCGGATCAGGGTCACGATGGGCAGGCCGACGAGCGTGGTCGCCAGGCAGAGCAGGGCGTAGAGCCTCGGAGCCAGGGGCCAGGCGGTCCAGGGGCCTTGCGTGACCAGGAAGGGCAGGGCGATCAGGGTGGCCGACAGGAGCCCGAGGTTGGACAGGCCGAGCATCCTCTCGGTCATGTTGGTCGAGTGCGAGATGTTGAGCGCGAGGACGAACAGGGAGAGGTGGCCGACGACGAGGGGGATGAGGATCAGCCAGTCAACCGTCATGGTTTGGGACCTCGGGGACCTTGGCGGGGCCGGGCGACTCTCCGTCGACCGGGGGTGGGGATGGGGGGCGGAGGGCGCCTTCGATCGCCTCTTCGAGCCGGTCGGCGCGGAACGGCTTGTACAGGACGGTCTTCAGCCCCTCCTGGCGGGCCTTGACGATCGAGTGACTCGGGTCGTAGCCGAATCCGGTCATCAGAATGATCGGCACGCCGGGCTGGACCTCGCGGAGCCTCCGGTAGGTCTCGTAGCCGTCGAGGTCGGGCAGGCGGATGTCGACCACGGCGGCGGAATAGGGGGTCTGGCGGGCCAGGGCGATGGCCTCGTGGGCATCGCGGGCCGTCTCGACGGTCGCCCCCTGTCTTCCTAGCATCTGGTGGGCCGCTCGTCGAACGGTCTCGTCGGCGTCGACCACCAGGACGCCGGCGCCTGCCAGGCGGAGCTGGGGCAGTGGGCCGTTCCGCCGGGGCTCGGGGGCGAGGGTCGAGCCGACCTTCTGGATCAGGCCGCGGATCTCCCGGGCCCGGTAGAGGAGGTGGCGGAGCCGGGCGACGATGTCCTCGTCGTGGCCGGCGTAGCGGTCGAGGACGGTGGTCGCGTCGTTGAGGATGTCGTCCAGGGGCAGGGCCAGCTCCCGGCTGATCGCCTCGACCGACGCGGTCGCGGTGCTCAGCTTCTCGGCCTGGAGCAATTCCAGGGTGTTCAGGGCCGAGGCGACATTGCGGGCGTAGATCTCGAGGAACTGGCGGTCGCGGTCGTCGAAGGCGTTGGGCTGGGCGTTCTCGACGTTCAGCGTGCCGATGACGGTCCCGTGGTAGATCAGGGGGACGGTCAGGGAGCTTCGGGCCCCGGCGGCGCCTTCGAGGTAGAGGGGGTCGAGCGTGGTGTCGGGGCAGAGGTAGCTCTGGCCGGTGGACGCGACGTAGCCGGTCACGCCGTTGCCCTCCCGGTTCGCCCGGAGTTCCCGGCTGGCGGCCTGGGTGGTCATCCCCTCGGTGAGCAGCGGGACGAGCCGGCCGTTGGTCCGGTCGAGCAGGCGGATCTCGATGTAGTCGAGGCCGAGCAGGTCCTTCATGTGCCGGCCGATGTTGTACTTCAGGAGGTCGGTCCGCTCCTCGACCCCCATCTCGGCGAGTTCCTCGGGGGTGAGGTCGGCCAGCTCGTCGCCGGCCTTGTGGATGGCGGTGATCTTCTGCTGCTGGAGGGTCTCGTCGGTGATGTCGCGGGTCAGGGCGATCAGGTGGGTGAGCCGGCCTTCGCCGTCGTGGACGGGCGTGGCGGTGACGCGGAGGTACTTGTTGGCGTCGATCCGCAGCGCCGTGCTGACCGGGCCGCGGGAGGACGTGGCGGCGGTGAAGGGGCAGGCGAACGGGCCGATGATCTCGGGGTTGCCCAGCGCCCGGTAGAATGAGGAGCCGATGGTCTCGACGGCGGGGTCGGCCAGGAGCGAGAACTCGGGGTTGGCCCAGATGATCTTGAGGTCGGGGTCGACCACGGCGACGCCGTCGGCGATCGCGTCGAGGATCTCGTCGGCCTGGATCAGCACGCCGGCCCACCGGACGGCCGAGAGCTGTGCCGAGTCGACGTAGACCCCGGCGAACTCCCGCTCCCGGAGCAGGACCATGGCCCGGGCCATGGTCCGGGCGCGGACGACCTCGAAGCTCTCGGCCAGCCGACGACGGATCGGGGCGGACTCCGGGGTGTCGCGCTCGATGATCAGGAGTCGGGGCTTCTCGGCCACGAGTGGCGGCTCCCGCCCGAGTTGCTCGTCGGAGGTGGGCGTCATCGAGGCCGCGGAGACGATCCGCTCCAGGCCGTCGGGGTGTCTCATCATACAGGAATCGCCCCCGACAATCCATGCCATCGCCCGGCTTGACGGCGCCGGGCGTTGTCCCTTAGCATCGCCCCGTCGGCGCCGGGCCGCAACCATATTTCCCGGAAGATGCTTGGACGCCTCATGGGGGCCGGGCGATGACGGGGCTCGATCGATTGACCGCCGACGGCGCCGCCCTGCTGATCGTCGACGTCCAGGAGAAGCTCCTCCGGGCGATCGAGGGCCGCGACCGGATCGTCTCGCGGGCGGTCACGCTGGCCCGGGCGGCCGGGGTCATGGGCGTGCCCGTCTTCGCGACCGAGCAGTACCCCCGGGGGCTCGGCCCGACCGTCGACGAGCTGGCCGCCCTGATCCCCGACCGGCCCGCCAAGACGACCTTTCACTGCCTCGGCGCGCCCGGGATCGCCGAGGGGCTGGCCGGCGCGGGCGTCCGTCACGTCGCCCTGGCCGGGATCGAGGCCCACGTCTGCGTCGCGCAGACGGCGCTGGAGCTGCTCCGGCTGGGCTACCGGGTGCAGGTCCTGGCCGACGCCGTCGGCTCGCGGTTCGAGGTCGACCGCGAGATCGCCCTCCGCCGCCTGGAGCACGCTGGCGCCGTCATCTCGACCGCCGAGGCCGCCATCTTCGAGTGGCTCGGCGGGGCCGAGCACCCCGGGTTCAAAGAGATCAGCGCCCTGATCAAGGGGCGTGTCGGAGGCTGAGAGGCGACCCGGAAAGCCCCGAGGCCGGTCCCGTCTCGGGTCCGACAGACTCTCGAACAACCCTTGACACTCTTGCAACGGCTGGGATGTTGATATTGCGACTGCCGGTCGACGATCCGTCGGGAGTGCCGTTATACTCTCACGATTGCGCCCGAGCGGGGCCGAGATCCATCCTCGCGAGACTTCACGAATGGCCTCAACCTTGACCGCTGCCGACCCCCACCCTGCCGGAGCGGCCGGGGTGCCCGCGCACCACGTGGCCAGCCTGGACGGGCTCCGAAGCGTGGCGATCGGCAGCGTCATGTTCTTCCACGCGGGCGTGCCCGGGATGAGCCAGGGCTGGCTCGGGGTCGACCTGTTCTTCGTGCTCAGCGGGTTCCTGATCACGACGCTGCTGGTCCAGGAGGCCCGCCGCGATGGTGGCGTGTCGCTCCCGAAATTCTGGGGGCGTCGGATCTTGCGGCTCATGCCGGCGTACTGGGCCTACGCGGCCTTCGTGACCGTCTCGATCTTCGTGTTCCGATGGGGCCGGATCGGCGAGGTGAGGGGCTGGGACTTCGCCGACTATTTACGGTCGATCTGGCTATATTACTACAACTATGCGCCGCCCTTCGACATCTGGGAGCACCAGCACCTCACCGGCCACCTCTGGTCGTTGTCGATCGAGGAGCAGTTCTATTTCCTCTGGCCGATCCTCTTCGCCCTGACCTTCCGCCGCGATCGGGCCGAGTGGATCGCCTGGGCCCTGGTCGTGGCGTGCCTCGGGGCCAGCTTCTTGGTGTCCTCGACCTACGAGATCGCGACCGATCCGGCCCCCCTCCACTTCCGGATCTACACGAGGGGCCTGGGGATCATGATGGGCTGCGCGCTCGCCCTGACGGCCGCGCGTTCCTCCGGCCTGACCCTCAAGCTGGCCTCGCCCGTCGTGAGGTGGGGGGTCGTCGCGGCGGCCGTGCTCTCGGCCGTGGTCCCCTCGGCCCTGATGCGGGCCCGATGGTTCGACGACACGGTGATGCACCTGTACTTCGTGCCGGCGTTCTGCGCGGCGATGTCGACGCTGGTGGCGATGCTCTGGTACGGCCCGAAGGACCGGATCGCCTCGGCCCTGTCCTGGCGGCCGATGGTCTACATCGGGAAGATCTCCTATGGGCTTTACCTCTACCACATGCTCGCCCATTTCCTGACCTGGGACGTCCTCCTCGCCGGGCTCGACGGCTGGCCCAGGCCCGCGAGATACGTCCTGAGGCTTTCCTGCTTCCTGACCCTGACCCTGGCCATCGCCTCGGCGAGCTATTACCTGCTGGAGCGCCCGTTCCTCAGGCTGAAGTCGCGGCTCCGCTGAGCGCGGCGCGGGGAACTCTGCCCGTGGCCCGGGCGTGGGGACGACCCGCCGATCCGAGGCTCGCCCGACGGGCTCCGGTCAATCCGCTCGCCCGGGGCCGCTCGGCGGGAGCCTGGGCGGATCGGCGACCGGGGCCGGCGGCGGCACCAGGGGCCTGGCCATCCGGACGGGCGGCGAAGGGGCCAGGGCGGCGACCGCCCCGGGCATGAGGAACGGATAGGATAGGCCCCCGGTGATGGCGACGAGGGGGATCAGGCTCAGGACGTACTGGCGAGTCGAGAGTCTCCCGAACATGACCGCCTTCGGATTGGCCTCCTGCGCCAGGATCAGCCACAGGGAGAAGAAGGCGAAGGGAATCAGGATGATGTAGACCGAAGTCCCGGGAGAACTGGCATCCATCGAAGACTCCTTGAAGGGCGACCGGATGGCGACATTCGTGAACCGATCAATGGGATGATTATGCTTGTCGGTCTTTGAAGAGTCCACCCTGATTGAAGATTCGCCGGGGATTTCCTAACCTGTACGCTTCGACTCTCCGCGGACCTCGGCCCTTGCGATGGATACCACCATGCCCGCCAAACCCCTGCCGATCGACGCCCCCGCCCCGCTCAGCCCCTCGACCCGCGTCCTGCTCGGGCCGGGGCCGAGCGACGTCCACCCTCGGGTCCTGGCCGCGCTGGGGATGCCGCTTTTGGGGCACCTCGACCCCGAGTTCGTCGCCCTGATGGACGAGACTCAGGGGCTCCTCCGGCACGTCTTCCGGACCGAGAACCGGCTCACGATGGCGGTCTCGGGCACCGGCTCGGCGGGGATGGAGGCGGTCGTCGTCAACCTGATCGAGCCCGGCGACAAGATGCTCGTCTGCGTCAACGGCGTCTTCGGCGGCCGGATGGTCGACGTGGCCGAGCGCGCGGGAGCCCAGGTCACGGCGATCGAGCGCCCCTGGGGCGAGGTCTTCGACCCCCAGGAGGTCCGCGACGCCGTCAAGAAGGTCGGGCCGAAGCTCGTCGGGATCGTCCACGCCGAGACCTCCACCGGCGCCTGGCAGCCGATCGAGGAGATCGCGAAGATCGCCCACGAGGGCGGCGCCATGATCGCCATCGACACCGTCACCTCGCTGGCCGGCGTCCCGGTCGAGATCGACGCCTGGGAGATCGACGCGGTCTACTCGGGCACCCAGAAGTGCCTGAGCTGCCCGCCCGGCCTGGCCCCGGTCTCGTTCAGCGACCGAGCCGCCCAGGTCATCGCGGACCGCAAGTCGAAGGTGCAGAGCTGGTACCTGGACATGCAGATGATCCAGCGCTACTGGGGGAGCGACCGCTTCTATCACCACACGGCGCCGATCAGCATGAATTACGCCCTCCGCGAGGCTTTGGCCCTGGTCGTCGAGGAGGGGCTGGAGGCCCGCCACGCCCGGCACCTGAAGAACCACCGGGCGCTCAAGGCCGGGCTGAACGCGATGGGGATCGGCTACGTCACCGCCGAGGGGCACCAACTCCCGCAGCTCAACTGCGTGCGGATTCCCGAAGGCATCGACGACCTGGCCGTCCGGAAGCGGCTCCTGGGCGAATGGGGCATCGAGATCGGCGGCGGCCTCGGCCCGTTCAAGGGGCAGGCCTGGCGGATCGGCCTGATGGGCCAGGGGTCGAGGCCCGCCAACGTCACCCTGCTCCTCGCCGCCCTCGAGACCTGCCTGAGGGACCTCGGATACTCAGTCGAGCCCGGCGCGGCGCTCGCCGCGGCCTCCGAGGCTTATGGCAACGCCGCGCAGGCCGTCGCCCGCTGATCGGCTTCGAAGCGGCCTAAGGTCGCTGATCCCGAAATCCTTCGGAGCCGACCCTTGCGGGAGGTCGGACAGACGTCTATATTGAAGTCATCGCGTGGCTGGGGGAATTCGCCGGACGTCGACGAGGGAGGTCGAGCCGTGAAAGAGTTGGACAGGCCGATCGGGCGGGTCTGGCGACGGTTGCGGTTGCAGCGCTTCCTGACGTCGACGGTCTGGTGCCTCGCGGCCGGGCTGGCGGTGGCGACGATCGTCCTGGGCGTCGAGAAGCTCGGCCAGATACCCGTGCCGGGCGAGGCGTGGTTGCCGTTCGCGATCGCCGGCGGGCTCTCGCTGGTCGTGGCCGGGCTGATCGCCGGGCTGACCGGGCCCGACCGGACCGACGCGGCCGTGGCGCTCGACCGGGCGTTCGGGCTCAACGAGCGGCTCAGCACGGCCTTGACCCTCCCCGAGGAGCTTCGCGAGACCTCCGCCGGCCGGGCCCTGATCGCCGACGCGATCCGCCACGTCGCCGACCTCGACGTCTCCGACCGGTTCGGCCTGTCGGTCCCCCGGCGGGCGTGGGTGCCGATCATCCCCGTCCTCCTGGCCGGCGCGATCCTGCTCGTGCCCGAGCTGACCAAGCGAGGGGCCGGCGGCGCCCGGGCCTCGGCCACGCCGCAGCAGGACAGGCAGTCCATCACCAAGCAGTCCAGCACCCTCGGCCACAAGATGGCCGAGCAGCGCAAGCAGATGGACAAGCAGAAGTTCGCCGAGGCCGAGAAGCTCCTGGCCGAGGTCGAGAAGACCGCCAACGACCTGGCCAAGGCCCCGCCCGCCGAGAAGGACAAGGCCCTGATGGCCCTGAACAAGCTGACCGACGCCCTCAAGGACCGCCAGAAGCAGCTCGGCTCCCCCGAGCAGGTCAACCGCCAGCTCCAGCAGCTCAAGGAGATGGCCAGCCAGGGCCCGGCCGACGACTTCGCCAAGGCCCTCGCCAAGGGGGACTTCGACAAGGCCGCCAGGGAGCTGAAGGAGATCAAGGAGAAGCTCGCCTCCGGCAAGATGTCCGAGAAGGATAAAGAAGCCCTCAAGCAGCAGATCGGCGAGATGAGCCAGCAGCTCCAGAAGCTCGCCAACCTCGAACAGCGCAAGAAGCAGCTCGAAGAGGCCCTCAAGAACGGCGGCCTTTCGAAGGAGCAGTTCGACAAGGAGATGGCCAAGGTCAACGACCAGGCCAAGAACCTCGAAAAGCTCCAGAAGATGGCCAACCAGCTCGCCAAGGCCCAGGACGCGATGGCCAAGGGCGACACCAAGAAGGCCGCCGAGGCCCTCGGGATGAGCGAGCAGCAGCTCCAGAAGATGGCCCAGGAACTCCAGGAACTCCAGTCGCTCGAAGGCGCGATGGCCGACCTCCAGGACGCCAAGAACGGCATGAACGGCGAGAACGGCAACGACGGCAACCAGTTCGGCGAGGGCTTCAACCAGCTCGGCCAGAACAGCATGCGTAAGAACCAGGGCGACGGCCAGGGCAACCGAGGGATCGGCGACGGCGCCCGGGCCGAGGCCCCCGACAACACCGCCTCGTACAACACCCGGTCCAAGAACCAGTACGCCAAGGGCGCCGCCATCGTCGAAGGGACCGCCCCGCCGACCTCGCAGTCCAAGGGCCTCAGCACCATCACGATCCAGGGCGAGGTCGAGACCAACTCCGGCTCCGCCGCCGACGCCCTCACCAACCAGAAGGTCCCCAAGAGCGTCGAGAAGCACATCCGGGGCTACTTCGACCAGATCAACAAAGGGCAATGAGTTGCCGGAAGCTTCGAACGGGGGCGTCGCCGCGCGTCGCCCCCTCCTGCTGCTCCACCTGATGGCGCTGGTGGCGGCGGTCGCGCTGACGCTCGTCGCCCCGCCGGCCCTGATGCAGGCGGTCATGCGCTCCTTCGGGCCCATGTCCTCCTGGAACCGGCAGATGTACCTGGACGGCGTGATCACGCTCGCCCTGGGCTTGTGGACGGTCGCGCTGGGACCGCTGGCCCTCGTCGCGAACCGCCGGAGACTCCGCGAGGCGGCCTGTTCCTACGGGGCCTCGACCGCGTTCTCCTCGGCGGTTGCCCTCGGTTTCCTCCTGGCCTCGAAGGCCGTCGATCAGTTCGGAACATGGTCGATCTTCGGATGGCCGGCCGGGTTGGCCTCCCGGGACATCTACCTCAACACCCTCGGCGGGATGCTTCACGAGATCCCCAAGGTCGAGGCCGCGGCGGTCGTCACCGTCTGGTCGATCCTCGCCCTGGCCGGCGTGGGCCGGAGGCCGTCGGGTTGGGCCGGGGCCCTCGGCCTGATCCTCGGGATTTGCTGGGTCGCGTGGTGCCTCGTCGGGCGTATGGTGCTCCTGCTCGACTCGCCGTGGCTGCGGGGCGAGGTTCCGCCTTGGGGATGATGGCGATCCGTACTGCCTGCGATCATCTTCGAATATGAGTTGAATGGCTCGGGACGCGGAGCGTTCCCTACGGAACTTGATCGTGCGCCATCTCGCGGGTCGGCCGCTCAGAGCCCGTCGCCCGACCCTCCCCTCGGCTTCTGGATGTCGGCGATGAGCCGGCCTCGGCGGAAGATCGAGACGGTCCCGGTCGATTGCGAGACGCAGAGGGCCATCGCCTGGGTCCCGACGGTGACGGCGGCGGCGGCCTCGTGGCGGGTTCCTAGACCCTGGGGCAGGGGCTCTTCGAGCTTGTCCACCGGCACGAGGTAACGCCCGGCGCTCAGGAGCACGCCGTCGCCCCGGACGATGAAGGCGCCGTCGATCGCCGAGAACTCCTTGATCGTCTCTTCGAGCTTCGGGTCCATCACGTTCCGCTCGTCCTCGGGGTAGCCCCGGAACGGGTTGATGACGAGCTGGCGGCTCTGGGCGAGGACCGCGTCGGGGTCGCCGACGACGAACAGCGTGCCGACCGGCCGCCCCTCGCGCCCTTCCAGCCCCAGCTCGCTGGCCAGGGTCAGGAGGCGCTGGAAGACGGCGGGCTCGACGCCGCTGGGGAGCGGCTCGGCGGTCGAGCCGCCGAACATCTCGATCTCGTGGCCGAGGTCGAGCACGATCACCGTGTCGATCGTCCCCGACCGGTCGAGCCCCGTGACGCAGACGACCCGATCCCCCTGCGCGATCAAGCCTTCGGCGGCGGCGATCAGGATCGCCACCTTGATCTGCCCGGCGCGGGTCATCGCCACGTCGGGCACGCGGACGATCTGGCAATACTCGCCCCAGCCGTCGGGCGCCCGGACGCCGTCTCGGCGAGTGACCAGGATCACCCGGAATCCCACGTCCTCGATCAGGCCGGCCAAATCCTGCTCCTCCTGGATCACGTCCGCCGAGAGCAGGACCGCGCGCGCCGACGACTCGCGGGCGATCGCGTGGGCGTGGCGGACCATGCTTCGGGTGAGGATGTTCACTTGGGGCCAGTGGTCAGTGGTCAGAGGTCAGGTACGGATTGTTACAGCCCCTCCGGGGTGCGAGCAGCACATCCCGGGGACGTCCATATTATCGCGAAATCGACCCGCGTCTTAGCATAGTTCCTCCGTGAATCCGGCCGGCCGCCGTTCACGGCGTCTCGGGCGTCTTCCCGGCCTCGAACTCGACGGCTATGGTCAGGATGCCAAGGTCGTCCAGTTCCTCGGGGTCGCCGACCTTGCCGACCTGCTCGATCCGGAGCAGGTTCTCGCCCGGGCGGAGCAGTCCGGCGGGGATCGGCAGGCGGATGCGCTCGGGGGTCTCGTTCTTGGTCGTGATGTGCCGGTTCAGGTAGTCGACGGCTCGGCCGTTGACCTTGACGTTGGTCCGGATCTCCCCCTTGCGGACGAGGTCGGAGAACTGGAGGCTGTTGGCCTCGCCGACGACCTGGACCACGTCGAGCACCAGCGCGGGGGACGCCCCTTCGGGGACCTTGTCGAGGGTGAAGGTCTGCTCCAGGACACCCCCCTCGGGCAGCGGCGGGTCGAGCACCGGCGCGTCCTTGGAGACGTTGTTGCCCAGGTGGTGGGCGGTCGCGTCGAGCACGATCCGCCGCCCCCGGCCGAGGACGCGGAGCTTCCGGAGCCGGTCGCGGGGGATGGCCAGGTCGCCGGCGTAGGGCGTGGCCACGGTGAGAGTTGCGTCGGAGAGGGCGAGCAGGGCCCCCTCGACCTGGTCGGTGTCGCGGAGGTCGGTCCCGGGGCTCGATCGCCACTCGACCCGGACGAGCAGGCCGTCGACCGGCCGGGACTGCTCGGGGGACCGGTGGAAGCAGAGCGAGGCCACCTCGGTCCAGGCGAGCATCACGTCCCGGCCGTCGACCTGGAGCGTCACCGAGTCGGCGTCGGCCCCCTTGAGCCGGCCGAAGACCTGGTCGCCGTCGACGAGCCGGACGTCGTCGACCTTGGGGGCGACCTCCAGCCCGGCCACCGGCTCGGCCAGTCGGACCAGCCGGAGGTCGTCGAAATGGACGGCCAGCCCCCCGGGCGGCGGGGCGTCGCCCACGGTCCGGTTGGCCAGGCGGATCTCGATCAGGGGGCCGCCCGGCCCCAGGCCGTGCGCCAGCTCGTCGCCGTCGACGGCCAGCTCGGTCTCCGGGCCGAACCGGACGCCCAGCCGGTGCCAGCCCGGCTTCCGCGAGAGCCGCTGGACCGCCAGCGCGTGGCCGCCCGACGACTGGACGGCCAGGCTCTCCTCGCCCCAGTCGAGCACCGCCCGGATCGACTCCTCGCCCCCGGCGTTCCGGAAGAGCAGGTCGACGAACCACTGCTGGCCGGGGGCGACCTGCCCCGAGTCGTAAAAGGCGACCTCCAGCCGGCCCGAGG
>JAJYDH010000603.1 GCA_021777685.1 Planctomycetota bacterium
GTCGCGGGACCAGACGGGACGGAAAAAGCTCTTTTCGACCGTTCGTCGACGTGCCACGCCCCTCACCCCAACCCTCTCCCAGAGGGAGAGGGAGCCAGAAAAGCCTTCGCGAACCAGGTTTAGGCTCGTTCAACGGTATTGGGGCAAGCCCTACCCCACGAGGAGCGACCGGGCGCATCGCGAGTGTGATCTGCTGTAGGAGCCCGTCCCCATTTTCGAGGCCGATCGAGGATGAATCGGCCCTGGCCTGGGGCCCGGCCGGGTGGCGGGACGCTGGACGAAGTCGTCATAATTGGGAGTGGAGAGAGACCGGCACGGGAAGGGGACGGCATGACGATCAGATCAGACTTCGGGCCGGATCTGGCAATCGGGCCGACGGCGGGCCGGGCTCGATGAGTCAAGATGCTTCGACGCTCGTGATCGGGACACCCCGGCTGGCCCTCCGTCACCTCGCGTCGGAGGATCTCGATGCCCTGGCGGCGATCCAGGCAGATCCCGAGGTGATGCGCTATTTCCCTTCGGGGCCGAGGTCGAGAGCCGAGACGCTCCGAGACCTCGAGCGATGCATCGCGCTCCAGATCGAGCACGGATTCAGCCTCTGGGCCGCGATCGACCGGGAAGACGGCCGGCTCATCGGCCGATGTGGCCTCCTGCCGCAGTCGCTCCAGGGGAGACAGGAGGTCGAGATCGCCTACCTGATCGCCCGATCGTCCTGGGGGCGCGGGCTCGCCACGGAGGCCGCCCTCGCGATCCGCGATCACGGCTTCGATGCGATCGGCCTCGATCGGCTGGTCTCGATCATCCACCGGGACAATCTGGCGTCGAGACGGGTCGCCGAGAAGGCCGGCCTCCGGCCCGAGCGGATGATCCAGTTCATGAATCATCGCTGCTGGCTCTACGCCATCGATCGGCGGGATCGGGGCCGCCATTGACCGGCCCGGTACCCTCGTCGGCCGGCCTCGATCGGGCCTCGGCCTGGATGCTGATGGGCGCATTGTCGCTCTCGACGATGGCGGCCCTGGCCCACGCCCTGAATGGCCGATGCGACTGGCTGGTGGTCGCCCTGGTCCGCGCGACATTCATGCTGGCCACGACCGCGACGCTCGTCCGGGCCTCGGGCGCGAGCCTGGTCGTCTGGCGGCCCCGGACCCTCTGGATTCGCAGCCTGGCCGGGAGCTTCAGCCTCGTCTGCAACTTCTACGCCCTCACCCGGCTCCCGATCGCCGACGCGGTGACGCTGATGAACGTGCATCCGCTCTGGATCGTCCTGATCTCCGCGGCCGTCTTCCGACGGCCGCCGACCCGGGGCGAGGTGGTGGGAGTGGCCTGCGGGCTGACCGGCGTCGTCCTGATCGAGCGGCCTCACATGGATGGCGACCGTCTCGCCGCGGTGGTGGCCCTGCTCAGCTCGATGTCGACGGCCGTGGCGATGCTGGGCCTCCATCGGCTCCGCCAGATCGACGCCCGGGCCGTCGTCGCCCACTTCGCGGGCGTGGCCAGCGTCATCTCGGCAACCTGGCTGTTCCTCCGGGGAGACCTGCTTTCCCCTCGACCGATGGAGGGCGCGACGCTCTGGCTCCTGCTCGGCGTGGGGGCGTCGGGCACGCTGGGCCAGATCTGCCTGACCAGGGCCTATGCGGCCGGCGCCCCGGCCAAGGTCGCCGTGGTCGGCCTCACCCAGGTCGTCTTCGCGATGGGCTTCGACGTCGTCCTCTGGGGTCGTCCGCTCGCCCCGATCGCGCTCGCCGGCTTCGCCCTGGTCCTGACCCCGACCACCTGGCTGAGCATCCGGGCGGCGCACAAGCTCGCCGCGGGGGCGGCATCCTCCGAGCCCTGATCGCCGGGCATCCGCGATCTTCCCCCGAAGTCCGGAAATCGATTGCTTTTCGGGCCGGCGAAATCTCGCGAGCCTGGCGGACTCAAGCTTGTCGGTCGGCAAGCCGGCCGGTTATCGTGAGTGTCTGACGCCCGTCCCGGGGACGGGATCAAGCGATCGGCCGACCTCTCCCGGCCAAGGCGGTCTGCCTCCAGCCCTGAAAGGGTCCCATGAAGAAGTCCTTCCCGAGCCGGAGCGCCATGCTGGCCCTCGGCACATTCCTGATGGTCTCGGCCCAGGTCCTGGCCGAGGACCGGCCGGCCGACAAGATCATCGCCGACATCAATGCCGTCGAGATGCCCAGGGTCCCAGAGGATCGCACCGATCGCACGGCGATCCAGGAGTACATCCTCAAGGCCCAGAAGGCGATGGAGCAGAAGTCGGCTTTGATCGGAGAGCTGTACAAGGCCCATCCCGACGCGCCCGAGCTGGCCAAATTGCTCCCCGAGCGCTGGCAGACCGGCATGCGTCCGGGCGCCGACGACGAGAAGATCAAGGCCGAGATCGACGATGTCCTCGCCAGGAGCAAGAATGAAGCCCTGGTCACCGAGGCCGCGTTCATCAAGATGGCCATCGCCTTCCAGAAGGCCGGTCGAAATGGCACCGCCGACGACCTGATGCCGCTCGCCGAGGAGTTCATCAAGCGGGCCCCCAAGGACCCTCGGGGCGCCATGATCCTCAACGCCGTCGCCTCCCGGACGTCTGACGTCGCCAAGAAAGAGGAGATCTCCAGGCGGATCGAGAAGGATTACCCCGACAGCCCCATCGTCCGCCTGCAGGCCGGCGCCCGCCGGCAACGCGAGGCGATCGGCAAGCCGTTCGAGATCGAATTCAACGATGCCATCAAGGGCGCCCAGGTCAACTCGGCGAGCCTCAAGGGCAAGGTGGTCGTCGTCGACTTCTGGGCGACCTGGTGCGGCCCTTGCGTCGCCGAGATGCCCAAGATGAAGGACCTCTACGCGAAGTACAAGGACAAGGGGGTCGAATTCATCGGCGTCAGCCTCGACCAGCCCCGCGATGACGGCGGTTATGACGCGCTCAAGTCGTTCGTCGAGAAGAACAAGATCGAGTGGCCGCAGTATTACGAGGCCAAGGTCTCGGCGAAGGACTTTGCCACGAACTGGGGGATCAACGCGATCCCGACCGTGTTCGCCGTGGACGCCGACGGCAAGCTCTTCTCCACCGAAGCCCGCGGCAAGCTCGAAGACCTGATCCCCGAGCTGCTCGAAAAGGCCGAGAAGGCCAAGAAAGACGAAGCCAAGCCCTGAAAATCAGGGCTGCTTCGAGGACCAGCGAGAGACGGGCATCGCGGGCCGAGTCGTCCCGCGATGTCCGTCGGAGAACTCAGGCCGCCGCATGGGCGAAGAGCGATTCCTCGCCGCGGACCACCCGCTCGTTGAGGACGTAGGTTTGTCCCGGCTCACGATCGGGCAGGTCGAACATGATGTCGAGCATGATGCTCTCCATGATCGAGCGAAGGGCGCGGGCACCGGTCCCCCGAGCCTTGGCGAGCCGGGCGATCTCGAGAATCGCGGGATCAGTGAACTCGAGGTTCGCCTCGTCATGGTGGAACAGCACCTGGTACTGTTTCAGCAGGGCGTCCTTAGGCTCGGTAAGGATCTTGGCGAGGTCCTCGACTGAGAGCTGATCCAGGGTGCTGATCACCGGCAGGCGGCCGACCAGCTCGGGGATCATGCCGAACCGCTCCAGGTCCTCGGGCGTGACCTGGGCGACCAACTCGTTGCGTTCCATCTCCTTGTCGGGCG
>JAJYDH010000604.1 GCA_021777685.1 Planctomycetota bacterium
CCATGTTACACCGATCCTCGGCGAAAGCCAGATGCTCGCCCGGCCGACACGCCCTGGCCTCGAAGCTCCGGGAAAAACGAACCCAATCGCGGAACCGGCCCGTGGGACGAACCCATCCCCTCGCCCCGTCGCTCGAAGACAAACCCAACGGCGATGCCGGAAGCCCCGGACCTGGCCGACGAACCGAAGCCCTCCCATTCAAACCCGCCCGCCCGGACGGGCTCGGAAATCCGAACCCATCCCGGCATCCGAACCGGGATGATCCGGCCCGGACGATGAAGGTGGAAGCCAGTCTCTCGATACGACACCGCAATCGCCTCTCGAATGCCAGGACAAAGCCGGTCCCCGGCGGATCTCGCCCCTCGTCGCGAGGGTACGGACTTACTATCCCGTTTCGTGGGCGGTCAATGACCGCCTTTTCGGGGATCTGCCGCGATTTGGCGTCCCAAGGCGTCACGGGTTCCGGTGGGCTCCGTCGCGAGACGGACCGTCGATCGGCGAAACGATGCCAGATGAGGGTCGGAACCTGCCGAGGCATCCCGGACCAGCATCACCGCCGCGAGGAGGTGTCGCCGGATCGCGGGCGACGCTAGGATGTCGGCTCGATCCATCGAAATTGGGTCCGTTTTGGACATGAGAGAGGTTCACCCGATCATGATGGCTTGGAACCGGCGGAAACGGTGGGTCGGGTTGGCCGTCGTGGCCGTGGCTGCGGTCGGCGGGATCGGCATGGCCCGGCGGGCGATCCTCCGGATGGGCCGGCAGCCGGACGGGTCGTTCCTGGTCTCGACGGGCCAGCGGGTCGAGGGGGGGGCGATCGCCTTCAGCGGCCGGCCGATCGACCTGGCCCTCCACCCGACCGGCGCTTTCTTCGCCGTCCTGAACAAGTCGAGCGTCTTCCTCGCCGACGCCGATGGGGTCCGGGCCGGGTCCGAGTTCAAGCTGGGGAACACCGCCGGTTACCGGGGGCTCGCCTGGTCGCCCGACGGCTCGCGGCTGTTCGCCAGCATCGACAAGGGATACGTCCAGGAGATCCGGCGGGAAGGGGATAAGCTCGTCGTCGGGGCGAGGATCGTGATCGGTCGGGCGGGTTCCAAGGACAATCCCGTCGCCGGCGGGATGGCGATCACCCGCGACGGCTCGCGGTTGTTCGTCGCGGCGGCCAACCTCAACGCCGTGGTCGAGGTCGACCTCGCGACGATGGCCGCCGTGCGGTCGTTCCCGGTCGAGAACCTGCCCTTCGAGGTCCGGCTCTCCGAGGACGAGAAGACGCTGGTCGCCAGCAACTGGGCGGGCCACCTCCCCAGGCCCGGCGAGACGACCTCCAGGAGCGATGAACTCGACGTCGCGGTCGACTCGCGGAACACCGCGACCTCGGGGTCGCTCAGCCTGATCGACCGGGCGACCGGCGCGACGCGGCACGTCGAGGTCGGCCTGCACCCGACCGCCATCGCCGTCCGCGAGGGGCGGGCGTTCGTCGCCAACGCGATGAGCGACTCCGTCTCCGAGGTCGACATCGAGTCGGCCCGGGTCGTCCGGACGATCCCGATCCGCTGGGGCGACCTCGGCATCCTCGGCGCGATGCCCGACGCCCTGGCGATCCGGGGGGAGACGCTGTACGTCGCCGGCGGTGGCGACAACGCCCTCGCCGAGGTCGACCTACCCTCGGGCAAGGTCCGTGGTTTCCGCCCCGCCGGCTACTTCCCGACCGCCCTCGCCCTCTCGCCCGACGGCAAGACGGCCTTCGTGCTCAACACCAAGGGGAACGGGTCGGTCGCCAGGACGACGCTGGGAAAGGCGGGCAACGCCCACGACTTCCAGGGGACCGTCAGCGTCGTCGACCTCTCGAAGGACCTCGCCGGGCAGACCGAGGTCGTCGCGAGGAATAACCGCTGGGACGTCCGCCCGGGCCGGCCGGCGTTGAAGGTCTACAACGGCGCGATCAAGCACGTCCTCTACATCATCAAGGAGAACCGGACCTACGACGAGATCTTCGGCGACCTCCCGATCGGCAACGGCGACCCGAAGCTCTGCTCGCTCGGCGAGCACGTCATGCCCAACCACCGGAAGATCGCCCGCGAGTTCACCCTGTTCGACAACGGGTACGTCAGCGGGACCAACTCGGCCGACGGCCACGCCTGGTCGACCCAGGCGCTGGCGAACGAATACCTGGAGCACTTCTACGTCGGCTACTCGCGGACCTATCCGTGCGAGGGAGAAGACCCGATGGCCATCTCCAACGCCGGCGCGATCTGGGACGCCGCCCTCAAGAAGGGCAAGAGCCTCCGGATCTGGGGCGAGTTTTGCAATGAGGAGAAGGCCCTGATCGAGCCGGCGCCGAAGGACTGGTTCGAGGTCTGGGAGGATCGCGTCAGGAAGACGAACAGGTTCAAGTTCAAGGCCACCACCGACGTCCCCTCGATCCGCCCGTACATCAACCCCGAGGTGCTCTACTGGCCGCTCCTCCAGAGCGACCAGTTCCGCGCCGACGTGTTCATCCGCGAGTACGAGGAGTTCAGCAAGGACGACGCGGTGCCCGACCTGATGATCATGAGCCTGCCCTGCGACCACGGCGAGGGGACCAACACCAAATATCCCACCCCCCGGGCCATGATGGCCGACAACGACCTGGCGCTCGGCCGTGTGGTCGAGGCGGTTTCGAAGAGCCCGCAGTGGAAGGAGACCTGCATCTTCGTCATCGAGGACGACGCCCAGGCCGGCCCCGACCACGTTGACGGCCACCGGACGGCCTTCACGGCCATCAGCCCGTACACCCGCCGAAGGCACCTCGACTCGACGTTCTACACCACCATCAGCATGATCCGCTCGATCGAGCTGATGCTCGGCCTCGACCCGATGAACCGGTTCGACGCCCTCGCCGACCCCCTCATCGACTGCTTTGCCGACGAGCCCGACCTGACGCCGTTTTTCGCCGTGAGGAACAACGTCGCCCTCGACGAGCGCAACCCCTCCGGCAGGAAGATGACCGCACTCGACCGCTACTGGCTCGAAAGGACCGAAGAACTCGACTGGAGCCACCTCGACGCCGCCGACCCGTATTGGCTCAACCGGATCAACTGGTACAGCATCTACAAGGGGTCACGGCCCTATCCCGATCGGCCGGGCGAGGGGCCGGGGCGAGCGGATGAGGATGACGATTGAGGGATGAGCACGCAGCCTGAGTTGCGTCATTCACGGGAAGTCGAGTCCCTCATTTATTCCAAATCCTGTTTCGCCCGGCCTGCGTCGGTCGGGCCGTTGCCAGGGCGACGGCCAGCGGGTAAGGTTTTTCATCTGATTGCGGAATTCTCGAATCCGAACTCTCCCGGACGATCCGAGACCTCGCGGACATCCCACGGCATTGGACGGGAGCACCCATGGCGCAGGGCGAGTTCGACACGTCGACGGTCGCGGATGATCCGGAGAGTCGGCCGGGCGGCATCCCCCTCTATGTCTGGGTCATCGCGGCGGCGATCCTGGCGGTCCCCGTCGGGATGTACACGCCGGCCGAATTCCACGGCCTGAAGACCGCCGAACAGCTCGACATCCTCCCCAACCTGATCATCCGAGCCCTGAAGGCCCTGGCCACGCCGCTGGTCGTCCTGGCGATCCTGAGCGCGATCGTCACCAACG
>JAJYDH010000605.1 GCA_021777685.1 Planctomycetota bacterium
GTGTGACGGCCTGCCGGCGGTCGCTCCGGGCGCGGTCGGCGTCGGCGAACGCCGGGGCCACGGCGACCGGCGGCGCGACCCGGCCGAGCCTGACGGCCCGGATCGACACGCCCAGGCCCGCGCGGTCGGCCTCGCCCTGGATCGCGCCCTGCATCGCCTCGGCCACCTCGGCCCGGCCGGTCGTCAGGACGTCGTCGACCCCCCGCCGGGCCAGCGCGTGCGTCAGGGCCGACTCGGTCGCCAGCGCCAGCGCGGCGTCGACCGAGTCGGCGGCGAACAGGTACGCGACCGGGTCGGACACGCGGTACTGGAGCGTGGCCTCGGCCGCGACGAGGTTGCGGTCGCCGGTCAGGCGGTCGTCCCCCTCGGGGTCGGGCGATCGCGACAGGGGCGCGGCGTTCGAGCCCGGGGCGCCGACGGTCAGGCTCCGCGCCTGCCCCACCTTGACGCGGTCAACCCGGCCGAGCCCCCGGGGCAGCCCCCAGTGAAGGCCCGGCTCCCACGGCTCGCGGACGACCGCGCCGAACCGGCGGACCACCCCCACCTCGTCCTGCCCGACCACCGCCAGGCCCGAGGCCAGGTAGGCGAGGAAAAGCAGCGTCGCGAGCACCAGCCAGTATCGGGCCCGCATCAGCGCCCCCCTTCCGGCGAGGCCGAGACCGAGGGCGAGGGCGGAGGGGTTGGCTTCGGCTTCGGGGTCTGGGCGGCCTCGGGCAGGCCCTGGGTCAGCAGTCTCAGGAAGGCGCTCTCGGCCGAGAGGACCAGGGTGGTCCGGTTGTCGAGGGCGGCTCGGTAGGTGTCGAGGGTCTTGAGGAACTGGTAGAAGGCCGGGTCGGCGGCGTGGGCCTCGTTGGCGATCCGGGTCGCCGCGGCCTCGCCCTCGCCGACGAGCCGGGCGGCGTCGGCCTCGGCCTCGGCGACCGTGCGCGAGCGCTCGCGGTCGGCGGCGCTCCGGATGGTCCGGGCCTGGCTCTCCCCCTCGGCCCGGGTGGCCGCCGCGACCCGCCGGCGCTCGCTGCGGATCTGCTCGAAGACCGCCTCGCGGACCTCGCCCGGGTAATTGAGCCGGCGGAGCCGGACGTCGGCCACGGTCAGGCCGTACTCCCGCCTCGCCTGCTCGGCGACCCGGGTCGTGACGCCGGCCATGAGCGGCCCGAGCGCCGAGCCGTCGCCGACGCGGACGAGATCGGCCAGGTCGCGCCCGCCCAGCTCGGCGGCGAGGACCGAGGCGACCATGTCCTCCAGCCGCGCCGAGGCGTCGGCGGGCGTGCGGACGGTGGTCAGGAACCGCTCGACGTCGGCGATCCGCCAGCCGACGTACCAGGCGACCTCCAGGTTCTTCTTGTCCTTCGTCAGCATCTCGCGAGGCGGGGGCGCCCCGAACTGGAGCCGGCGGTCGAACCCCCGGCGGCTCTGGTGCGGCCACTTCGAGTACAGCCCCGGCTCCGTCAGCAGGCGGACCGGCCTGCCGAACTCGGTGATGTAGACCATCTCGGCCTGGTCGACGATCACGACCGATCGCCAGGCCGCGACCGCCGCCAGGAGCAGGGCGAGCCCGCCCAGGATGGCGAGCCTGTGGGAACCCCGGTGCGGGGGGTGCGGGTGTTCGTGGAGAGGTTGGTGCATCGAGGGGCGGTCCGTTGGGAAGTTAGGCGGCCGGTCGACCGTTCAGCGATGGCCCGCCGGGCCGTCTTGTCTGGCCCCCTCTCCCCTTGTGGGAGAGGGTTGGGGAGAGGGGTCAACATGCGTCGCATCGCCCACCTCTTCTCTGGCCCCCTCTCCCCTTGTGGGAGAGGGTTGGGGAGAGGGGTCAACACGCAAGGCATTCCAGATGGTTTCTAAGACGGCATCCGACTCTTCGAAAACTTGATAGTTCCAGAACCTCATGACCCGAAAGCCCTGCGAATTCAGCCAGGCCGTCCGAATATTATCCTGCTCCATCAGCCAGGCATGCTGCCCCCCATCAAGCTCCACGATCAGCTTCGCTTCAAAGCAGACGAAATCCACGATGTAATCGCCGATGGGAACTTGCCGCCGAAACTTCTTCGCGGCGAATCGCCTGGCCTTGAGTTCGTACCAGAGCCAGCGTTCGGCGTCGGTCATGTCCTTGCGCAGCTTTCGGGCGAATTCGCGGGCCACCGGCTTACCCCTCTCCCCAACCCTCTCCCACAAGGGGAGAGGGGGCCAGAGAAGACGCTTCACTTTGGAAGTTAACGAAGTTGCCGAGCGTGTTGACCCCTCTCCCCAACCCTCTCCCACAAGGGGAGAGGGGGCCAGAGAAGACGCTTCACTTTGGAAGTTAACGAAGTTGCCGAGCGTGTTGACCCCTCTCCCCAACCCTCTCCCACAAGGGGAGAGGGGGCCAGATAACCTCACTCGTGAATCGACCACACCGAGCTCTACCACGCCTCCCCCTCCAGCTCCAGGACCCCGTCCTCGCGCATCCGCTCGGCCTGGCGGCGGAGCTGACTCGCGGTCGCCCGGAGGTTCTCGGGCAGGGCACCCTCGGGGATGCCGTCCAGCACCTTGATCGCGTGGGCCGGGCGCTGCTGCTCCTTGACGAGGACCTGGGCCAGGCGGAGGCGGACCCTGGCCGAGGGCTTGGGGCTCCGGCGGAGGTAATCTTCCATCACGGTCACGCCGTCCCGCCAGTCCTCGGCGGCCAGGAGCGCCTGGATCAGCGCGAGCCACTCGGCGTCGGGGGGCGTCCAGCCGGCGACGGACCTCACCGACCGGTCGTAGACGCCGAACGCCTCCACCACCGAGCCCGACTCCAGGTGCCCCTTCAGTTTCCGGGTCGCCGAGGCGGCGCGATCCTCGGGCGAGGCCGACGCCTCGACGGCCTTCTTCCGGCTCGTCTTGCGACCCGCCCTCGGGTCCTCGTCCTCGACCCCGGACGTGTCCCGGACCTGCCCCTGGCGCCCTTTCATGACGGCGTACAGGTCCCAGCCCTCGCAATCGACCCACCCGAATTTGAGCAGCGCCGTCCCCAGCCCGAACCCCAGCGCCGCGCCGGAGAGGTGTAGCACGGCGCTCGCGGCTGTCACTCCCATGGCCGCGCCCCAGAAGACGACCTCGATCACCTCCAGCGCGATGTACAGCACCGCGAACCACAGGATCGACATGTCGACGAGATTCGATCGGAAGCCGAAGAACCAGAGGCAATTCAGCTCGTTCTTCGGCGCCCAGACCAGCGCCATCGCCATCAAGCCGTAGACGATCGCCGACGACCCGAACGACGACCCCTCGGCGAACCCGAGCGTGACCATCTGTTCGAGCCCGCACTGCACGAACCCCAGGCCCAGGTAGATCGCCAAAAACGGGAAGAACCCGACCTTCCCCTCGACCACCAGCGCAAACGACCAGAGGAAGATCAGGTTCCCCGCCAGGTGCATGATGTTGGCGTGGATGAAGTTCGACGTGATCCACTGGACCGGGTGCAGCCCGTCGCCGTGGACGAGCGAGTATTCGTCGGCCGCGTCCGCGTCGAGCAGGACGAACGCCGTGATCGAGGCGGCCATCAGCGCCATCGTGGCCCACGGCCGATGATAGATCGGCGCGTCGGTCCCCCAGGGGATGATCATCGTTCCAGCCTTCCCGGATCGTCCCGTCGACCGGCCGGCCCCGCCGGC
>JAJYDH010000069.1 GCA_021777685.1 Planctomycetota bacterium
GCCGAATTCCTGGCCTTCCTCCTGGAAGGGAAGGCCCTGTCGCGGGCCGGCCGGATCGACGGCGACCTCGCGGCGAGCCGGCGGCTCCGATCGCAGGAGATGCTCGAGGGACTGGAGCGCGACTTCCACCGGTTCCTCGCCGTCGAGCAGGAGCTCGACGCCCGCCGCCACGACAAGCTCACCGCCTCCTGGATCACCCTCGACCGGCTGCTCGGGGGCGGAATCGTCGTCTCGATCCTCTTCACGCTGGCCCTCGCCGTCCTGTTCTCTCGGAACATCAGCGGCCGGATCGGCGGCCTGACCGAGAACACCCGGCGGCTGGCGACCGGGCAGGAGCTGAATCCCCCGATCGGCGGGGGCGACGAGATCGCCCGGCTCGACGAGGTCTTCCACGAGATGGCCGCGACCCTCGGCGATGCCGCCGCCAGGGAACGGGTCCACGCCGAGTTGCTGGAGAAGCGGGCCGACGAGTTGGCCGCCGTCAACGACCAGCTCCGCGAGAAGGCCCAGGAGAACGAGATGTTCGTCTACAGCGTCTCGCACGACCTCCGCTCGCCGCTGGTGAACCTCCAGGGCTTCAGCAAGGAACTCGGCCTGATCGGCAAGGACCTCGGCCGGCTGATCAATTCGGAGGAAGTCCCCGCGCCGATCAGGAGGCGCGCCCGGGACCTGATCGAGACGGAGATGGCCGAGTCGATCGGCTTCATCCAGACGGCCGTGACCCGCCTCAGCTCGATCATCGACGCCCTGCTCCGGCTCTCTCGGGCCGGCCGGGTCGAGTATCGGAAGCAGCCGGTCGACGTCGGCGAGGTCGTCCGCCGGGTCGTCTCGGCCCTCCGGGGGTCGATCGATGAACGGGGCGCGACCGTGGAGGTCGCCGACCTCCCGCCCGCCTCGGGCGACCCGACGGCCGTCGAGCAGGTCTTCGCCAACCTCATCGGCAACGCGGTCAATTACCTCGACCGATCCCGACCCGGCCGGATCGAGGTCTTCGCCCCGGTCGGCGGCGATCCGGCCGAGGACGTCCCGGAAGGCTCGGTCGTCTACGCCGTCCGGGACAACGGGCTGGGGATCGCCGACTCGTACAAGGCCAAGGTCTTCACCGCGTTCCAGAGGCTCCACGGCGACGTCGCCAAGGGGGAGGGGATCGGCCTGGCCCTGGTCCGACGGATGGTCGAGAGGCACGGCGGCCGGGTCTGGTTCGAGTCCGAGCCGGGACGGGGCACCACGTTCTTCGCGGCATTCCCCTCCCCCGATGATCAAGCGGAAGCGGTGCCCGCAGGGGCGACGAAGGCCCAGAATGGGAGGAGTGAGACATGGCAACCGAGCCGCTGACCCTGATCCTGGCCGAGGACGACGAGGGGCACGCCAGCCTGGTCCAGCGCAACCTGAGGCGCGCCGGCTTCGTCAACGAGATGGTCCACGTCAAGGACGGCCAGGAGGCCCTCGACTACATCCGGGCCGAGGGGGACCACGTCGGCCGGACGATCACCGACTTCGTCCTGCTCCTGCTCGACATCAACATGCCCCGGCTCGACGGGGTGGAAGTCCTCCGGCGGATCAAGGCCGACCCGGAGACCTCGAAGATCCCGGTCATCATGCTGACCACGACCGACGACCCTCGCGAGATCGAACGGTGCTATGATCTCGGCTGCAGCGTCTATTTGACCAAGCCGGTCGAGTACGATGGATTCATCGAGGCGATCAACCGCCTGGGGCTGTTCCTGCAAGTCGTCAAGGTGCCGAGGAATGGCGGAACGAATTGAGACTGCCGGGGCGCCGGACGGGCCGGGCGATCGGCGCGAGACGGTCCTGATCATCGAGGACGATCCGGGCGTCGCCCGGCTGGAGAGCCTCCACCTCCGCCGGGCCGGCTTCGCCGTCGAGCACGCCATCAATGCCGTCGACGGGATGCAGGCCCTCCGGAGGGGGAATGTCGACCTCATCGTCCTCGACCAGAACCTCCAGGAGGGGCTCTCCGGCCTCGACTTCTTCGAACAGCTCCGCGCCTCGGGCGACCCGACGCCCGCGATCCTCGTCACCGGCCTGAGCGACGAGCGGACCCTGATCCGGGCCGTCCGCGGTGGCCTGAGCGACTTCGTCCCCAAGACCTCCGACTTCGCCGAGGACCTGGTCCGGGCCGTCGGGCGCGTCACCGCCCAGGTCCGGACCCGCCGCAAGCTCGCCGAGTCGGAGGAGCGGCTCGCCGGCGTGACCCTCCTGGCCGAGGCCATCCCCCAGGTCGTCTGGACGGCCCGACCCGACGGCCACCTCGACTACGTGAACCGCCGGTGGCTCGACTATTCCGGCATGTCCCTCGCCGAGAGCGAGGGCTGGGGCTGGTGCCGGGCCCTCCATCCCGACGACCTCGACCGGACCTCCGACCGATGGACCGAGTCGCTCCGGACCGGCGCGATCTTCTCGATCGAGCATCGGTTCCGGGGCGCCGACGGCGTCTATCGCTGGTTCCTCGTCCGGGCCGAGCTGGTCCGCGACCAGACCGGCCGGATCGTCAAGTGGTTCGGCACCTGCACCGACATCGACGACCAGAAGCGGAACGAGCAGGAGCTGAAGCGGGCCACCGAGATGGCCGAGTCCGCCAGCCGGTCCAAGGACCAGTTCCTCGCGATGCTCAGCCACGAGCTGCGGACCCCCCTGACCCCGGTCCTGCTCACTTCCGCCGCCGCCCGGGACGCCGCCGACACCCCCCCCCACCTCCGCGAGACCTTCCGGGAGATCAGTCAGAACCTGGAACTCGAGGCCCGGCTGATCGACGACCTCCTCGACGTCATGCGGATCGTCCGGGGCAAGATGCCGTTCCACTTCGAGGTGGTCGACGCCCACGCCCTCGTCGCCAAGGCCGTCGAGATCTCGCGGCCCGAGGCCGTCGCGAAGGGGCTGGAGCTGGTCGTCGAGACCTCGGCCGACGACCACCACGTCAACGCCGACGCGGCCCGGCTCCAGCAGATCCTCTGGAACCTGATCAAGAACGCGATCAAGTTCACGCCCAGGGGAGGGACGGTCGCGATCCGGACACGCTCCCAGGACGGTCGGATCACGGTGGAGGTCGAGGATTCCGGCATCGGCATCGAGCCGGCCCACCTGCCCAACATCTTCAACGCCTTCGAGCAGGGCGAGGACGCCATCACCAAGCGTTTCGGCGGCCTCGGGCTGGGCCTGGCGATCAGCCGGTCGATCGCCGAGGGGCATCGCGGGTCCCTCTCGGCGTCGAGCGAGGGGCGGGACCGCGGGGCGACCTTCACGCTCTCGCTCCCGACCGAGGTCCCCTCACCGGCGCCGGTCCCCGGCCCTTCGCCGGCCGAGGAGGCCCCGGCGGAGATGCCGGACCTCCGGATCTTGCTCGTCGAGGACGACGCCATGACCGCCCGGATCATGGCCAAGCTCCTCCGCCAGAACGGCCACGTCGTCACGACCGCGACCACCATCGCCGACGCCCTGGAGGTCCCGACGGAGGACTACGACCTCCTCGTCAGCGACATCGGACTGCCGGACGGCAGCGGCCTCGACCTGATCCGGAGGATCCGGCTCAGGTACGACGTCCCGGGGATCGCCCTGACCGGATTCGGCATGGAGGACGACATCCGCAAGAGCGGCGAGGCCGGTTTCGTCGCCCATCTGACCAAGCCGCTCGACTTCGCCAAGCTCGACGCGATGATCCGCAAGGTCGCCGCCGAGCACGCCGTCGTCCGGGACGCCTGATCGGCCATCAATGCTCCCCGATCCATCCCGGATGGCCGATCGGCGGGGTTCGATGGCCGATGGAAGGCCTCCGGAGCCCCTCATCCATCGACCATCGCCGATCGCCCATCGAGGCCGGGGCCGATCTCCGGCCGTCCTTCACGGCTTTCCCATCACCTCGCCCAGCTCGCTCCGGTCGGTCGGGTCGAGCGTGGCGGCGTCGAACTTCGCCTTGAGGGCGAGGTCCCGACAGCGGCGGGATTCGTCGGTCTTGCCGGCCTTGAGGTAGGCCCTGGCGAGGTGGAAATAGGTGGTCGGAGAGGGGTCGCCCTTGACGGAAAGCTCCAGGTCGGCGATCGCCTGCTCGTCCATGCCGAGGCGCCCGCGGACCACCCCCCGGGTGTCGAGGAACTGGGGGTTCACCCCCTCTCGGGAGATCGCCTGCTCGATCCTGGTCAACGCCTCGTCGGTCTTGTGAAGGCCCTCGCAGAGGGTCCAGGCCATGTTGTTGAGGAACTGGACGCTGGGCGGGTTGAGGTCGAGGGCCTGGCGATAGAGGTCAACCTCGTCGGCGTAGCGGCCCTGGAGGTGGTAGATGGTGGCGAGGAATACGAGGATGTCGAAGTCATGGGGCGACTTCGCCCGCGCCGAGTGGCCGATCTCCTCGACCTGCTTGAGGAATTCCGGGTTATCTCGCCGGGCGATCGCCAAGGACGTGGCATAGCGGAGCGCCTCGCGCGACGTGCCGGCCTCGAGCGCGGCCCGGCACGACTCGAACGCCCCGTCGTACTCCTTGCGGGCGACCTGGACCCGGGCGAGGAGCCAGGAAGACCGGGGCCAGCGGGTGGCGACCTCCCGGGCCAGCTTCTCGGCGGCCGGGAGGTCGCCGAGCTTCAGCAGGAGGTCCACGCAGGACACGCCGATCGGCTCGGCCTCCGGGCCATCCGCGGCGTCGGCGAAGGCGGACCGGATCGCCTCGGCGGCCTCGGCCGGCTTGTCCTTCGCCCGGAGCGTCCAGGCCCTGGCCCAGGCGGCCCTGGCCGATTTCGGCTCGATCGCGACCAGCCGGTCCAGCCTCCGAGCGGCCTCGTCCGGCTTGCCGAGCTGGGCCAGGGACTGGACCGCGATGGACAGGGCCGTCGGGTTGGGACGGTTGATGTCGTCGGCGACCGGGGCGATGAACTTCCAGGCGTCGGCGGGGCGGCCCGCTTCGAGCATCGCCTGGGCCAGCCGGAGCCGGGCCTCGAGGCCGACCGGGCTGGCGGCCGGCAGGTCGTTGGCCAGGGAGTCGAACGCGGAGATGGCCTCCGCCCGCCGGGCGTTGATCGGGCTCCTGGCGAGGATGGTCGCCCGGACCAGCCGCTGTTCCGGCGAGCTGTCCGAGCCCGGGGAGCCGGGGGCGACCAGGGCCCAGGCCTCGGCCCAGGCCGAGGGGTCGAGCTTCGACGAGATCCGGAGGGCGAGCGCCCGGGCGGCCCAGGTCGCCTTCGGGTCGACCTGGAGCGCCTTCCGCAGGATCTTCTCCAGGTCGCCGATCTTGCCGGTGGCCTCGTCGAACTCGGCCACGCCCCGGAGGGTCGTCAGGTCGTCGGGCCTCTTCGCCAGCGCCTCCTTGTGGAGCCGGGCGGCCTCGGGCAGGTCGTTGGCGAGCCAGTGGCACTGGGCGAGGAGCAATTCGGGACGCTCCCCCTTGTAGCCGACCCGGGCCTGCTCGATCGCCGCCTTGACCTCGGCGGGGGGGCGCCTGGGGGCGAGGAATGCGACCAGGGAGAGCCACGCGGTCGGCTCGGCGGGCTTCCGCTCGCAGAGCGCCCGGAGCGCGGCCTCGGCCTCCTTGGGCTTGCCGAGCTGGTCGAGGAACTGGGCCAGCGACGCCTTCAGCCGGGCGTTCTCCGGCTGGCCCTCGACGAGCTGGTTGGCGTAATACTCGGCCCTCTGCTTGTCGCCGAGCCTGTACGCGACGTCGGCGGAGATCCGGTCGAACTGGCTGGCGAGGCCGGGCTGCTGGCCGTTCGACGCCTGCTCGTCGAACCTGCGCTTCATCCCGTCGAGCTCGTCGAATCTCTTGAGCTTCTCCAGGACCTCCACCAGCCGGGGCAGGGTCAGGGAGGCCGTATCGTCCTTCATGGCCCTCCTGTAGGCGGTGGCCGCCTCCTCCAATTTCCTGGCCCGGGCGCTCTCGTCGGCCTCGGTCTGGCTCCGCTGTTCGAGGATCAGGCCCTTGAGGAAGTGGCCGAGGGCGAACTGGGGGGCTTCGAGTTCCAGCCGGGTGACGAGCCGGTCGGCGGCGTCGAGCCGGGCGGCCGGCAGGGTCTCGCGCACACCCCGGTCGGTCCGGAGAAGGTCCATGGCCTGGGCGGCCAGGCCATAAAGCTCCTTGTCGCCGCCCACCCGGCGGAGCGCCTCCAGGCCGAGCCGGGCGGCCTCGTCGTCGTCGTTGACCCGGGCCAGGTTGAGCAGCTCGAGCCCCGGCCTGGGGCTGTACGGTTCCAGGCGTGCCCATTCGGCGAGCGCGGCGCGGGCCCCATCGCGGTCGCCCATCTGGCGGAGCAGCGAGCCCAGCTCGCGGGCGAGCGCGGGCCTCTCGGGCGCGGGGATCGCCTCGACGTCCTTGGTGAGCAGGTCGCGAGCGGCCTGGCCCTGCCCCGAGCCGGCCAGGAGCCGGGATCTGGCGATCCGGATCGAGGCATGGTCGCCGGCGGCATCGGGGGCGGTCGCCCGCTCGAGGGCCCGGATCGCCTCGTCCGGGCGGTTCAGCCGGACCAGCGCGGTGGCCAGGCTCACCCAGGTCTCGGGCCGTCGGCGGTCGGGCCCGCGTGTGGCCTTCTCGAGGAGGTCCGCGGCGGCGGGGAGGTCGCCCGAGCTGGCCAGGTATTCCGCGCGGAGGCTCTGGAGGCTCACGTTGGCCGGCGCGATCTTCTCGGCCCGGTCGAGGTAGTCCAGGACCTCACGCCAGCGGCGACGATCGGGCGGCAGCGAGAGCTGGCGGACGATCCGGACGCGGATCACCTCGATGAGCAGGGAGAGATCGTCGGGAGACTGGCCCAGGGCCCGGTCGAGCTCGGCGATGGCCTGCTCCGGGTCGCGCTGCAGGAGGGCGGCGGCGATCGCCTTCCTCGGCTCGGCGGACCTGGGCGCGAGCGTCGCGGCCCGCCGGTAGGCGAGCAGCGCCCTCGACTCGTCGCCGGTCTGCTCGTAGCAGCGGCCCAGCAGGAGCTGGACCTCGGGACGATAGGATTCCGGCACGCGATCCTGGATCCGCTCCAGTTCCACGATCGCCCGCCCTGGGTGGCCCGAGCGTTGTTGGAGCATCGCCTCCAGGTAGCGGCCAAGCCCGCCCGAGTCGTCCTTCTCCAGCCTCTGGAACTGGGCGACCAGGGGCCGGGCCTCGCCGAGCCGGTCGAGGGAGATGAGGGTCCGCGCGAGCTGCCAGGTCAGCTCCATGTCGGTCCCGCCGGCGAGCGAGAGCCCCTTGCGCCACTCGCCGATGGCGTCGTCGGGGCGTTGCTCGAAGCTGTCGACCATCCCCCTGAGATACCGGACGCGGAGCTGGTCGTTCTGATCGGCCGGGATCGCGTCGAGCTGCCTGCGGGCCTCGGCCGGGTCGCGGTGGGTGAGGGCTTCGCTGGCGGCCTCGATGCGGAGCATGATGTTCGAGGGGTCGAGCTTCAGGGCCGCCTGGAGCTCGGCCCTGGCCTTCTCCGACAGCCCGGCCCGGCTGAACGCCCGGTAGCGGGACAGCCGGACCGGCACCGAATCGGGGTTGGCCTTGAGCATGTCGTCGAGGGTCGTCTCGGCGTCGCCGGGGTCGTTGAGCCGCCTGAAGTAGAGATCGGCGAGCCGTTCCGAGGCGACGATGTCGCGGGGGTCGAGCCGGAGGGCCTCGCGGTATTCCGCCTCGGCCTCCTCCAGCTGCTTGCCCACCCCTTCCTCCTTCGACGCCGCGGCGGCCTTCTCGTCCGGCCCGGCCCGTCTGGGGGACTTGCGGCCCTTCACCTCGCCGCTGGCGATTTGGCCCTCCAGGGCCATGGCCAGGAGCCGGTGGGCGCCGGCGTCCTTCTCATCCTCCTTGACGAGCTGGCGGGCGACCTGGATCGCGGCGATGTAGCGGGTCTCTTCCGCCGACTTCGCCTGGTCGGGGTGGCGGGTCGCGTAGTCCCGCGCCGCGTCGCTATAGAGGATGTACAGCTCGGCCAGCTTCCGGCGCGACTCGCGGCGGTCCGGGCCCGCCGGGTCGAGCCGGATCAGCCGGTCGTAGACGTTGGCCGCGTCGAGGATCTGGTTCGGGCCGCGGATCGAGTCGCCCAGGAGCTTCGCCTTCACCTCCAGGGCCGAGACGTCGTCCGGCCAGGTGATCAGGTAGCGGTCGAGGTGGCGCAGGGCGAGGTCGACGTCCCCCTTCTCGGCGATCTCCCGGGCCTGCGCCAGGGCGGAACTCCGGAGCTTCCGATCGGAGAGGAACTTGACCGGGAAATAGAG
Organism: Planctomycetota bacterium; assembly: GCA_021777685.1. Classification (GTDB taxonomy): domain Bacteria; phylum Planctomycetota; class Planctomycetia; order Isosphaerales; family Isosphaeraceae; genus Tundrisphaera. The sequence goes on from JAJYDH010000069.1 coordinate 8,179, forward strand.
CGCGATCGCCAGCGCGACGAGACCGCCTAGATAGGCCAGGCCCTTGAGGTTGATCCGCCGAGAGCGCCTGTTCGGCTGCGTCGGCTTCCTGGACGATGTCGTCGGCACCGGTGGCTCCAGCTCTGGACCAGGTCGGGGGAGGGGCGGAGTTGGTCCGCGGGGGAAGCTATCCCATCATAATAAGCGAGAACGTCGCGATTTCGCCACGAGGCCGGCCCGGCTGTTCCGGGAAACCACACGGCCCGCCGCCAGGGATCGCCCGGGCGGAGGCGGCTCATGCTCGCGATTCTACGCCGGGGAGACGGCCGGGGCGACACCCGGACTCGCGAATCATGCCGCGACACCTAGGCCCGATCACGGGGCATTGATGACCTCGAGCCGGGGCGAGGCCGCGACCTCCGCCAGGAAGACGGCCGCCCCCGCGGTCACGATGACCGCCAGGAACCGCACCGAGGCACGCGTCCAGTAAGACCGCCGGCGGAGGAAGCCGATCCGGTCGACCCAGGGGGTCCAGGGGGCCAGGGCCAGCAGGACGGACGACGAGGCCGGGACCTCGGAGTAGAAATAGCCCGCCAGGCCCAGCCCGGCCAGGACCGTCAGGACGACGGCAGGCCCCCCCTTCGAGAGCGACGGGCCGGGCCTGAGCCCGACCGCCGCCAGCGCCCCCAGGAGGGCCGCCGCCAGGACCCCGTCGAGCTGGCCGAACGAGGCGCCGCCCGAGAGCGCCTGGACCACGCCCCAGCCGGCGGCGACGAGCCCGACCGGCACGACCCAGCCCGGCCCGGTGAGCCGCTCGGCCTGCGCCTCCAGGTTCCACCACGAGGCCATCCCGGCCAGCCAGAGCCCGGCCAGCCAGCCGGCCGCCTCGGCGCCCGTCCAGCCCCGCTCGACCTTCGATCGGAGCAGGATCCCGAGCAATCCGGCGACGAACAGCCCTCGGACGGCCCAGGTCGACCACCTCGGCGGTGTCCAGGTCGCCTCGATCAGCCCGATCGCCCCGGCCCCGAGCGCGAGCCAGGCGACCCACTCCTTCGCGCCGACCGCCGGGAATCCCGGCATCCCGAGCAGCCCGGCATGTCCGGCCAGGTATCCCAGCGCCAGCCCCGCCGAGACGCCCCACCGCCCCCGATTCCCGCCCGGGAGGCTCCGGCCGACCCGCCGGGCCAGGGCGATCGACGCCGCCGACACGGCCGACGGGACGAGCAGGTTCCAGGCCAGGGTGAGGAAGATCGTCATGGTCGCCCGGCCCGGCCTCCTGCCCGCCCGCCCTCGCGGACCCTCGTCACTTCCGGCTGCCTTCCAGCGCCGCCGTGACCGTCACCTCGTCGCCGATCGGTCCGACCATGTAGGTCATCCCGAAGTCGCTCCGCTTCAGGACCGCCGAGCCTTCGACCCCCGCGAGCGCCTCTCCGCGCATCCCCTTGCCCGAGCCGGTCAGGCCCAGCTTGAACGTCACCGGCTTCGTGACCCCGTGGAGGGTCAGGTCGCCCGCGACGTCATAGCCGGCGGCCGTCTTCCTGAACGACTTCCCCTTGAAGGTGATCGTCGGGAATTCCTTGGCGTTGAAGAAGTCCGGGCCCTTCAGGTGCAGGTCCCGCTTGGCGTTGGCGGTGTCGACGCTCTCGGCGTTGATGGTCAGGTCCATGACGCTCTTCGAGGGGTCCGCCTCGTCGACCTGGAACTTGCCCGAGACGTCGTTGAACCGGCCGTAGGCATAGCTCGTGTTCATGTGCTTGACGCGGAACAGGACCGACGAGTGGACCGCGTCCACCTGGAAGGCGTCGGCCGCGACCGCCAGCGAGCCCACGCCGAGCGTCGCGACGGCCAGCCAGAGGACCTTTGCCGGGGCTTTCATCGGGATGTTCCTTCCTCGGGGGAGAGCCGACCGGGAGCGAGGGAAAGTCGAGCCGGACATCCTAGCCGAAGTCGGGCCGGGCGTCATCCCCCCAGGCCGGCCGTCGCGGGGCTGTTTCATTCTCACTTTGGGAGGGTCAACGGGGACTGGCTCCGGCTGTACTCGGCCGGTGCCCGTCCCCCTTGAATCGCCCACTTTGCGTCGGGAAAGGGGACGGGCACCTCCGCTGCGCTCCGGAGCCAGTCCCCTTTCCCGAGGCAAAGTGAGAATGAAACAACCCTGCCGGCCGTCGCGGCACGGCACGGCACGGCACGGCATCTGCTCGGGGTGGGGGCGATCCTCCGCCCCGACCGCCGGGACTTTCGCGACATGGACCAGCCCCTGCCCGACTACGAGCCGATGCTCGCCGCCTTCCACCGGGCCTTCGCCGCCGAGATGGAGGCGATGGTCGCCTCGGTGCCGATCGCCGAGGGGGACCGGGTCCTTGAGATGGCCTGCGGCGACGGCGACTATACGCCCCGGCTGGCCGAGCGGGTCGGGCCGACCGGCTCGGTCGTCGCGGTCGACGTCTCGCCCGACTACCTGGAGGTCGCCCGCCGCGAGTCGGCCCGGGGGGGCCACCCCGAGCGGTCCCGGTTCGTGGCCGCTTCGATCGACCGGCTGCCGTTCGAGGACGGGAGCTTCGACGCCGCCTGGTGCGCCCAGAGCCTCTTCAGCCTGCCCGAGCCGGTCGACGCGGTCCGGAAGATGGCCCGGGCGGTCCGTCCCGGCGGGGTCGTGGCCGTGATGGAGGACGACACGCTGCACCGGGTCGTCCTCCCCTGGCCGATCGAGGTCGAGCTGGCCGTCCGGTCGGCCGAGTGGGAGGCGCTCCGGGCCGAGACAGGTCGGCCCCACAAGTTCTATGTTGGCCGGCACCTCGTCCCCGTCTTCCGCGAGGCCGGCCTGGTCGACCTCCGGGTCCGGGCCTTCGCATCTTGCCGGGTCGCGCCCCTGGACGACGATGCCCGGACTTTCCTCGGCGAGTACCTGAAGGGCCTCGCCGAGCGGGTCGCGCCCCGCCTCAAGTCCTCCATGAGGAAGGACTTCGAACGGCTGATCGCCCCCGGTTCGCCCGACGCCCTCCTCGACCGCCCCGACCTCGCCGTGACGATCATCGATCACGTCATCCACGGACGGGTCTCGGACCGTTGACAGGCGGAAAAAGCATGAATTGATGCGTAGGGTGGTGCCGAGCCTCGGGCGAGGCCCACCAGAATTGCATGGTGGGCCTCGCCCGAGGCTCGGCGCCACCCTACATAGGAACGCGGATACGGATTTTCCACCCGGAAACTCCTCGGTATCGCCAGATATCAACCGCGATCGATCGGTCCTGCCGCTCCCGGCTCGATTTTCGGGGCCCGACCGATCGAAATGTTCGGAAACGACGACTCCGAAGGGTCGCCATCGGGCTCAGGATGGCCGCTCTCCGCTTCGACCTTGGCGGGCGTGGGATCGGCCTCGTCTCCCCGACAATCCGAACCCACCGGGTCGGATTCCTCGACCTCGCAATCTCCGACTTCGGGGTCCGGGCCCTCGGCGAATTCGGCCTCGACCTGGCGGAACTCCTTGAGGGCCTTGTACATCGCCCGTTCGGTGGCCGCCTCATACTTGCGGGCCAGGGTCGCCTCGGGCGCGGCGTCAAAGAGGGCGCGGTCGACCGCCTCGGCGCGGTCGGCGGCGATCGCCTCGTGGTCGATCCTCGCCCGGACCTCGTCCAATCGCGAGACCTCCTCGTCGATCAGCCGGGTCAGCTCGGCCCGGGCCCACTCGGCGCGGGCGGGGCCTTCGAGACCGTCGCCGTCGGCCTTGTCGAGGTGATGGAACGACCCGAACACCGCCTCGGACAGCGCCATGATCCGCGCCACCCGATAACCGCCGGGGTTCAGGCCGAGCAGCGTGTCGAACCGCGATCGATGGTTCGTGGTCCAGCGATTCTTCTCCTCGTGGTTCAGGTCGGCGCGGAGGGTCGACCATTCGGTCCGGAGCCAGTCGATGCCCTCGGGCGTCACCTGGAGCCGGCGGACGGTGGTGGCGGGCTCGTGATACAGCCTGTCGGCCAGGGCCTCGACGGCGGCGAGTCGTTCGTCGTCGAATTTGGCGATGGCGTGGCGGATGCGGCCGGCGGTCTGGGAGGTCTCGTGCCTCTCGGAGCGTTCGAGCCGGACCGAGAGGAAGGCGTAGCGGCGGACGAGCTGCTCGCCGGCGTCGGACTTCGGCCGCATCTGGGCCCGGAGGGCGGCGAAGCGTCGAGAGATTTCGGCCTGGTCCTCGGTGGGGAGGGCCACGCCCGAGCCGGTCAGCCCGTGCGTGAGACCATTCCGTCGGGAGCGTTCCTTGCCCTCGGGGGTCCGGGGCCCGGTCGAGAGGGCGGCGTTCCGGCGGTTCGCGGCGAGCTTGGCTTCGGAGACTGGCATCGGTGTCGGTCGCTCTGGGGTCTGGGGTGTCGGGGGACGAAACCGTCCCCCTTACATTCACCCCGGGCGAGGCGCATTCAGCATAGTTTTTCCCGGAAGTCGAGAACGGGAGGCGGACAAGGCTTCGCCGGAGTTCGCGACGGCTCAGGCTTCGGGGCGGCGCTGGAAGGTCGCGCGGAGGGTTTCGAGCCACTCGTCGGAGGGGATGCCGAAGGGGCGGAACTTCTCCAGCCGGTTCTGCTCCTCGCTGGCGAAGAGGGCCCGGTGGGGGCCGAGCTTGCTGGCGACGGGCGAGTCGAGCAGGTGGGCCGAGTCGGTCGGGCTGATCTGGAACAGGACCCGGGACTCGAACTCGCGGATCGCCTGGTTGTCGAAGACCTTGTTCAGGTTCGTCAGGGTGTCGGACCAGGCCAGCAGGTGGACGCCGAGGGCGGAGCCCTCCTTGAGGATCGCGACGAGGTGGTCGGACGGCGAGGCGGGCTCGCCGGGATTGCCGAAGCCGAAGTCGTTCTCCTTCCGGCGGAGGTCGCGGAACCGGCCGATGTCGTGGATCAGGAGGAAGATCTCCGGGCCGTCGGCGTCGGGCTGCTGGCGGCGGGCGACCTCCTCGGCGACCTCGGCGATGATCCCGGGGGCCTCTCGCCAGCCCCCGACCCGGGCGTTGCCCGCGAGCACAGCGGCCACCTTGCCGAGGGTCTCGGCGTGCGGCTCGTCCTCGGGCGTCCCGTCGAGGAGGAAGAAGCGGGCGCCCTCGCGGACGGTGTCGGACCTCGCGGGCGGATACTGGGCGGCGAGCGAGATCAGCGCGGCGGCCATGATCCCGAGCGCCCCTTCGGCGTTCTGGCCGACGACAAGCAGGTGGTTCCCGCCCTGGCGGCGGAAGAGGGCGGCGGTCGGGTCCTTGATCGCGACCGGGTCGCCGAGCCAGGCCGGGGCCGACCGGGGCGTGGCCGGCCAGGTCGGGCTTTCGAGGAACGGCCGGAGCAAGGGGTTGCGCGCCAGCTCGGCCTCGGCGTCCCCCTCGAAGACGATCGGGATGCGGTTCAAGATGGGCTTGCGCTCGACGGCGAGGTCGCGGAGCTGCTTCAGATATGCCTCGCGACGTTCGTCGGAGAGCCAGACGACCTGGAAGAAGTGGTTCCCCTCGACCGCCCCGTTGGCGTCGTTGTAGATCGCCTCGCCGGGCCGGGAGAGGAGCTTCGCGGCCGGGTTGTGCTCGCTGAGGATCAGGTGGGCGTCGGCCTCGGGGCACTGCAACGCGATCCGCACGCCCATCTGGCCGAGCGTGGTCCGGGCCAGGGCATACGCACCGCCGAGCGACTGCGAGCCCAGATGGACGTGGACGCCGAACGCCCGCCCCTGGCGGACCAGGCGGTCGAGCAGGAGCGCGGCCTCCTGCGCCAGCTTGTCCTCCTCGACGAAGAACTCCTGGAACTCGTCGACGATCAGCAGGATTCGCGGACAGGGGGGCGTCCCGGGCGCGTTCCGGTAGCCGTTGACGTCCTGGACCCCCGCGTCGCGGAACCGGTCGGCCCGGTCGCGCATCTCGGCGTCGAGCCGCTGGAGCACGCTGATGCCGAACTCGCGCTCGCTCTCGATCGCCACCACGGCGGCGTGCGGCAGGTTGTACGTCGCGTAGACCTTGAACTCGACCCCCTTCTTGAAGTCGATCAGGTACAGCTCGACCTCGTCGGGGCTGTAATTCAGCGCGATGTTGACGATCAGGGCGTGCAACAGCGTCGACTTGCCCGAGCCGGTCCGGCCGGCGACCAGGACGTGCTGCGAGGTCCCCTTGCCCAGGGCGAGGTGCTGCCGCTTGGTCGCGCCCGACTTGCCGAGCGGGATGTCGATCCCGGCGCGGCTGTCGAGCTTCCAGAAGTCGTCGGGAGCCGGGGCGATGTACTCGAACGGGACTTCCACGCGCTTGGCGTCCCTGGCCGCGGCGCCGATCCGCTGGACCAGGCGGGAGGCGGCCTCGCCGGCGGGCGGGGCGTCGAGGACGAGCGGGTGGCGGCGGAAATCGGGGTCGGGCCAGTTCAGGCCCGAGCCTTCCCAGGTCAGGACGGTCGAACTCGCCCGGAGGTCGTCGGCGGTGAAGCCGAGCGGGAGCGGGCGGTCGACGTCGCGGGCGATCAGCGTGAGGACGCCGCAGGGGATGCCGCCCGAGGCGATCGCGGCGAGCCGGCCGAACGACTTCTCGTCGAAGCCGGTCGGGAAGTCGGCGATGACCAGCACCCGGTAGGGCTCGGCGACCTCGCCGGCGACGGCGTTATATTCGTCGATCGTGGCGTATTCGTCGCGGAGGTACTTCTGGGCGACCTTCTCCATGTGCGCGGAGAGCTCGGCCAGCCGCTCCTCGATCTGCCGGGCCTCGGTGAGGACCTGGCCGCCGACCAGGGCCTCGTCGAAGTCGGCCAGGTGCATGAAGGCGCCGAAGTTCCGGCCGATCCCGATCGGGTCGACGATCGTGAACCGGACCTGTCCCGGCGGGAGGCTCGTCAGCAGGCGGAACATGGCCGCGCGGAGGACGTCGAGCGACGCGCCTCGGTTGGCGGCGGGGGCCTCCACCAGCAGGTTCGCGCGGTCGGGGAATGGGACGAGCGCGGGGAAGGTGAACCGGGGCGCGATCCCATCCGAGAGCCGAGGGTCGGTCGGCATCCCGCCGGGGAGGGTTTCAAGGTCCACCCGGGTCTCGCCGATCCGGAGCATCGGCGGGACGGCCGAGGCAGGCGGACGGTCGGCCCACGACGGGTCGTCCCAGCGCGGGGCGTAGGCGGCGACCTCGCGGGCGACGTCGTCGGCGACGGCCTGGACCTTCGCCATCCCGTCGTGCCAGCGGGCCGAGAGCGCCTTCCAGCCGGACTCGTGGTGGGCGCGGATCTTCTCCTTGAGGGTCCGGTATTTCTCGTCGAGCTTGCGGACGGCCGCCTCGTGCTGGACGGGCAGCTCGGCCATGACCTTGTCGTGAGCGTCGACGGCCTCGCGCATCTCGCGGGCGAGCCTGGTCTGGGTCTCGACCTTGCGCTGCGCGAAGATTTCGTTGATCTTGCGGAGGCGGTCATCGCGGTCGGCTTCGCCCTCGGCGATGGCCTTGATCTGCTTCTGCTTGGCCTTCGCCAGGGCCTCATCGCGGACGCCGGCCACGCGGAGCCGCTCGGCCTTGAGGGACTCATCGACGGCGGCGCGGGCCTCGCCGACGAGGGCTTCGAGGTCCACCAGCGACTGGTAGAGCGGATAGAAGAACTTGCCGACCTGCATCCGCGAGAGCGCGTAGAGCCGGGACTTGAGGAAGAACCCGCCGCCGATCGCGATCACCAGCGCGACCGGCAGGCCGACCGCCGGGCCCTGGAGCCAGATCAGCGGGAAGACCAGCAGCAGGAACAGGAGGACGAAGATCCAGACGAACCGCCGGCCCTTCATCGACTTGGGGATGACCAGCCCTTCGAGCAGGGCCAGGTTCGGTTCGAGCTTGTTGAGCCGGTCGAAGACCTTTTCGAGCGGGTCGTCGACCTTCTGCCCCCGGGTCGGCGTGGGGACGTTCGGGGGTTCGACCAGGCCGAAATGGCGGTAGGCGTCGAACAGGACGACGAGCCGGGCCTTCCGCGACTCGACGAGGCGGCTCGCGTCGTCGACCGGCTTCCGGGCCGCGGAGTATTTCGCGGCGGCGGCGCGCTCGCCGGCGTCGAACTCGGCGGCGGCCTTCGACTTGGCCTTGGCGTGGTCGCCCCGGGCCTGCTCGCGGCCGGCGTCGAAGTCGGAGGCGATCTTCCGGCTGGCGCGGGCGAACTCGTCCTTGGCCTGGGCCTCGCCGACGATCGAGGCGTCGGAGATCGCCCGACGCCTCGTCTCGTCCTCCTTGATCGCGGTCGTCATCTGGACCTGGGCCCGGTCGTCGAGCGCCTGGCGCCTCTCGCGATAGTCGCGGTCGGCCGAGGCGTCGGCGGTGGTCGTGACCCGCTCCAGCTCGGCCTCGGCGGCGGCCCGCTCGGCGACCAGCCGGGTCAGCTCGGCGAGCGCCGCGCGCTCGCGGTCGATCGGCGGCGGGTCGGGCGTCGAGGGCTGGGGTGACGACGGGTCGGCGACGGGCGGGAGCCGGAGGGTGCTCACGACTGCTGGCTCCGGTCGGCCAGGTCGCGACGGAGCCGGTCGACGACCTCGCCGAACTTGCTCATCCCGTTCGCGGCGGCGTCGGTCGCCGAGTCGAGCGAGCGGAGGTGCCGCTCCTCGAAGCGTTGCCGGACCGAGTCGTTCCAGGTCTCCTGGGTCGCGAGCCAGTGGTCCTGGAGCGACTTGAGGGCGTGCCTCAGCCGGTTCGATCCCGCCATGATGTTCGCGTTGGCCATGAGTCGTCACCTCCGAGGGTCAGGCGGGCAGGTTTTCGGATTCCGGGCCATCCTCGACCTCGGCCGCCACGGCCTCGGCGGTCGGCTCGGCCTCGGCGGCGGTCATGATCGCGTCGGCGATCGAGGCCAGGGCCGATCCCCCCGCCGGGGCGATGCCCGAGGGCGTGGGCTCGCGGACGTAAGCTTCGAGCGCGTCGACGAGCCGGCCGAGGAGGTGCGAGGCGCGGGGGATGTCTGTCCCGGCCAGGTCGGCGATCCGCCGGGTGCTGGCGTGCAGCTCCAGGACGGCCTGCTGGAGCGCCGGCTCCCACTTCTTGATGAGGACGATCTTGGCCTCGGCCTCGCGGAGGGCGTTCTCGGCGACGCGGAGCAATTCCTTCTGCTCGCTCATGGCCGGCGTGTGCTCGGGCGTCTTGGCGAGCCGCCGGCGGGCGACCTCCGCGCGGGCCGAGGCGACCTGCTCGCGCCGCCGCTTGATCTGCTCGGACCAGTAGGTCTTGCGGTCATGCAGGAGCCACTGGGTGGTCCGCTTCGCCTCCATCTTGACCGCGCCGAGGGCCCCCTGGGCCTCCTCGGCATACATCGCCAGGGCC
>JAJYDH010000606.1 GCA_021777685.1 Planctomycetota bacterium
GGGCGAGTACGCCGACCACGAGCCCCACGTCCGGAGCGCCTGGGAGCGCCGGGCCTCGCTCTCGACGGGCTCGGGCCGCGAGGCGGTCGTCCCGGTCGTCGAGGAGGAGCTGCAGGTCGGCAAGCGGAAGGTCGAGAAGGGGGGCGTGAAGGTCAAGACCCGCGTGATCGAGACCCCCGTCGAGGCCGACGTCAACCTCCACGAGGAGCACGTCAAGGTGAAGCGGCGGGCGGTCGACCGCCCCGCCACCGACGCCGACGTCGCCGCCTTCCAGGAGGGGACGATCGAGATGAAGGAGTCGGCCGAGGAGGTCGTCGTCAACAAGCGGGCCCGCGTCGTCGAGGAGGTCACGCTCAGCAAGGTGGGCTCGGACAAGACCCACAAGGTCCGCGACAAGGTCCGCAAGACCGACGTCGACGTCCACGAGGTCGACACCCCTGCCGTCGTCACCGACCAGGGGTTCGAGACCTACCGGCCGACCTTCGAGAAGCACTTCAAGTCGCACTACTCCAAGGGCGGCGCGACCCTGGAAGAGTTCACCCCGGCCTACCGGTTCGGCCACACCCTGGCGACCGACGAGCGCTACCGCTCGGGCGACTGGGCCGCGATCGAGCCCGAGGCGCGCAAGCACTGGGAGTCGAAGAACGAGGGGACCTGGGCCGAGTTCAAGGACGCCGTCCACCACGCCTGGGACAAGGCCCGGGGCAAGGCCTGAGCCTTCGAGACATCACGGCCCCCGGCCGATCGGCCGCCGGGGTCATTCTTCCAGGTCCGCTTGAGGAGGCATCGATGATGGACGACAAGGACAGGGAACCGGGCTACGAGGAGGGCGGCTCCGACGGCGTCATCGGCGCGGCGGCCGGCTCGACCGGCGGCGCCCTCATCGGCACCGCGATGGGGCTGCTCGTCGGCGGGCCGCTCGGGATGCTGGCGGGGGGCGTCGGCGGCACCCTGGTCGGCGCGGGGGTGGGCTACTGGGTCGACTACAACCCGCACGAGGACGAGTTCCGCCGGCACCACGAGGCCGACCCGGCCCGCGCCCGGCACCCGTTCGAGCAGGCATCCCCCGCCTACCGCTACGGCTGGGAGAGCCGCCAGCGCCCCGAGTTCCGCGACAAGACCTACGCCCAGGCCCGCCAGGAGCTGCACAAGGGCTGGACCGGCTCGGGCGACTTCGCCGACTACGAGGGCTACGTCGAGCACGCCTGGGACCGAGTCGCGGCCTCGCACGAGGCCGGCTCGTTCTCGCAGGCGGCCAAGGAGTAGACTCGGCGATCGGCCCGGACTCTTCCAGACGCGGCGGGCGGGGCGCGACGATCGCCCCGCCCGCCGCGTCTCCGCGCGCCGATCAGGTCATCCGGAACCGCCCGCCGGGCGGCCAGAGGCCCGCCGGGCCGTCCGGCCCCGGGTCGTCCGAGCGATCCCGGCGCGGCAGCATCACGATCGGCCGCGATTCCGGGTCCATCGTGCCGATGTACGGCCTGGGCATGATCGACAACGGCCGGGTCTCGGCCGGGATGATGCTCAGGGCGATGCCGGCCGAGAGCATCTCGCGCCCTTCGAGCTGCTCGAATCCGATCGTGATCGGCGGGCGGGGGCGGCGCCGGTCGCCCTCGCCCCTCGCGCCCGGGGCCCGCTTCCTGGCGAAGTGGAACATGGTTGCCAATCTCGGGTGATGGGTGACTTCCGATCGGGCCATCCGCCCATCAATACCGGCCGGGCGCCCCCGGCCTTACAGCGGAGATCGCGGCCTTCCGTGAGGAATTGTCGAGGTCAGGGCTTCGGCGGCGGGGCGAGGCGGCGGGCGACCTCGGCGGCGACGGCGGCGGTGAAGCTGTCGGTCGACTCGGCCCCGCCCAGGTCTCGGGTCCGGACCCCTTCGCGGAGGAGGTCGAGGGTGACATTCTTGACGGCCTGGCCGACGGCGATCTCGCCGATCTGGTAGAGGAGCATCGAGAGCGCCAGGAAGATGGCCGTGGGGTTGGCCAGGTTCTTGCCCTGGATGTCGGGCGCCGTGCCATGGGCGGCGTCGTAGAGCGCGACGCGGACCACGGCCGAGGGGTCGAAGGCGAGGTTGGCGCTGGCGCCGATCCCGAGCGAGCCGGCCAGGCCGCAGGCCATGTCCGAGAGGAAGTCGCCGTACTCGTTCAGGACCAGGACGATCTGGAACTTCTCGGGGGCCATGATGACCTTGCCGAGCAGGGCGTCGAACAGCTCGACGCCGTGCGAGACCTCGGGGTACTGGCGGGCGACCTCGACGGCGACGGCCTCGAACAGGCCGTCGGTCGCCTTCTGGATCGTGTACTTCGACGCCGAAGTCACGCGCTTGCCGGTCTTCCGGGCCAGGCCGAAGGCGTAGCGGGCGGCCTCGCGGACCGGCCGGCGCTCGACGATCCGGAGCGAGACGGCGCCGTCCTCGCCGATGGCCCGGCCGGGGTCGTCGTAGGTCCCGCCGGTGGCGATCCGGACGATGTCCAGGTCGAGCTCTCGCCGGAAGTTGGTCGGGACGCCGGGGATGGTGTAGACCGGCCGGTGGATCACCGAGAGGTCGAGCCGGCGGCGGAGGACGGCGTTGGGGCTCTCCTCGGCGGTGACGGTCGGGTATTTCAGGGCCACCTTGGAGGCGGTGACGGCCTCGACGGCCTCGTCATAGACCGCCTTGCCCCGGGCCCTCCGGTTGGCCAGCGAGAGGTCGACCGGCGTGAAGTCGAGCCGGATCGGCAGGGCGTCGGCCAGGGCGTGGATCGCCCGGGAGAGCTCGTCGCCGATGCCGTCGCCCAGGAGTTCGGTGACCGCGTAGGTGGGACGCATCCGAGGGAGGGCTCCGGACCGAAGGGGCGGGAGTCGGCCATCCCGTCGGCCGAGGTCCCCCCGCCCGGCGGGGATTCCTTATTGTAGGGCCGAGGGCCAGGGGGGCGGAAGTAGGCCGGCGGGCCCCTCCGGGTCGCCTTTCAGTCCGCCAGGGCGTCGGCGGTGTCGGGGGCGACGTACTTGACGGCCCCGGGGTTCATCACGCTGTGGCGGATGCCGTAGCCGAAGTAGATCAGGAAGCCGATCCCCAGCCAGATGACCAGCCGGAGCCAGTTCTCCCAGGGGAGCGAGAACATCAGGAGCAGGCAGATGGCGATCCCGAGGATCGGCGTCAGCGGGACGAGCGGGACCTTGAACGGGCGCTCGGCGTCGGGGTGGGTCTTCCTCATGACCAGCACCGCCCCGCAGACGACCACGAAGGCGAACAGGGTGCCGATGTTGACCAGCTCGGCCAGGATGCGGAGGGGCAGGAGCCCGGCCATCAGGGCCACGCAGACGCCGATCAGGATGGTCGACTTCCACGGCGTCTGGAACCTCGGGTGGATCGCGCTGAAGAAGGCGGGCGGGACCAGGCCGTCGCGGGCCATCGCCAGGAAGATCCGGGGCTGGCTGAGCATCATGACCAGGAGGACCGAGGTGATCCCGGTCAGGGCGCCCAGCGAGATCAGGTACTTCGCCCAGGGCAGGCCGACCTGGCCGAAGGCGTCGGAGATCGGGGCGTCGATGTTGATCTCGTCATACTTGACCATGCCGGTCAGGACGGCCGAGACGGCGATGTAGAGGACCGTGCAGAGGATCAGCGAGGCGA
>JAJYDH010000070.1 GCA_021777685.1 Planctomycetota bacterium
TCTGTACCCTGGCAAGGAGCCGCTGGCTCAGAATACCGGCCCAACACCTCGCTTGTTTAAGGCCTAGCTCCTCATCCTTGTCCGGGAGGGAGATGACGCTCATCGTCTGTGAGAAATAGGCGTTGCTGGCCGTGCGGACCAGGAGGCGGTTCGGCTGATCGCAATCTTCGCCCGCGTATTTGCCGAGCCATGGCCTCGCACCGTCGCAGGTCCCCAGAGCCCTCCGCTCGGTCTTTGTAGCGTCGGCGATCTGGCGGTTCTGGCCGCATTCACAGCGGACCCAGACCTCGGACAGGTCGCCGCTCGTCCCCCGCTCGTCGAGCCAGAGGGTCGGCACGACGCACGGCTTATCCTCAGTGTGGACGAAATGCCTCCAGTTGATGTCACCGATGTGCCCCCGGATGCAGGCCCGGACGAAACGGATCGGGACGACCGGCTGGGGCCGGCGGTCTTCGTCGACGAACCTCGACTTCGTCAGGGCCTGGCGATGGACCAGGCGGCGAGTCCGGGTCGTCCCCCCGGCGAGGGTCCGGGCATCCTGGGTGATGAACCATTCGGGGAACTGCCAGGCGGTGATCCCCGTCCGCGTCGTGCCCGTCGGATCTTCGATGTCGGGCGGGGGCGCATGGAGCGTCAGGAGGGGCGTGTTGAGCACCCGTCGCAGCTTCTCGATCAGGCGAGGCTCGTGGACCTCCTCGCCGGTATTGAACCAGTGATCGAGGCCGCCGACGATCGCGGAATGGTTGGGCAGGTCGAGCAGGGAACCGGGGCCGAAGATCGTCACGACCTGGCTCCGGCGGATCTGGCCGTGGGGCCGCTTCTTGGCTCGAGGAGTGCTCATTCTCGGTCCTCCTCGATCTCGATGTCCTCGAGTGTTCGCATCCGGACGTTCACGCTCGGCTCGACGTCGCGCATCGAGCGATTCGCCCGGAATTTCTGGTGCCTCGGCGGCAGGCCGTTGAGTTCCGGGTCGAGGAAATCCCGGAGCAACGGCTGGGCCGCCCCGACTTCTCGCTGATACTGCAATTCCACGGATTTGTTCCGGAGGTCGTTGGCGATGAACTCCCATTCGTCGAGCATATCCTTCGACCGGTCGAGGACCCGTTGTCGGAGGGCCTCGGCCCGGGGCGTCTCGACCAGCGCGTGGGAGCGGGCCCGGTTCGCGAGCACCTGGGCGGCGAAGTCGAGGCGTGCTCGCTCGCGGAGGACCTCGGACGCCCCTTTCGGTGGCGTCATCGGCTCGTGGCCGAGGCGGGCCAGCGCGACCAGGGTCCCCGCCAGGCCCCGGTCGAGGGCCCGGGGCGAGAACGGCGTCACGCTCGTGGCCTCGACGCTCCGGTAGAACGACTCGTGGAACGCGGCGAACCGCTCGTAGTGCGACCGGTCGCGAGGCTTGTGGATATTGAGCAGGGTCACGATCAGGCCGGGCTTCTCGACGTCCCGCCCGACGCGGCTGGTCGCCTGGATGTACTCGGCGCAGGTCTTGGGCTGGCCGTTGACGACCATCAGGCCCAGCCGGGTGATGTCCAGGCCGACGGAGATCATGTTGGTGGCGATCGCGACGTCCACCTTGTCGCTCTCGTGGAACGGCAGCGCGAGCTTCCGCTTCGCCTCGGCGACCTTGGCGGTGTTCACTCGCGAGGTCAGCTCCACGACCTCGTAGGCGATCGACCGATTCGCGAACGAGCCCTCGCCCTGGCCGACCCGACGGCGGGCCGCGTAGCCGGTGAGCCGGGTGTTGACCTCGTCCTCGACGATCCGCCGGCTCCCGCCCAGCTCCCGGAGGCTGTTGAAGTAGCCCAGGAGCGTCATGTAAGGATCGGCCGGATTGTCTTTCGCCTTCTTGCCCCCCGCCTCGAGGTATGCCTTCTGGGCCGCCCCCAGTAGTGCCAGGTAGGCCCGGAGGAGGAGGATCTTGGGACTTCGCCCCTGGGCGGCGATCCCGAGATAGAGCCGAGGATTGCTCTCGTCCGCCCTCAGGACCTTCGCGAAGAAGGAGTCGCGACGGTCGGGCACCGGGGGCGGGAAGACCTCCACCAAGGGCCGGTTGAACAGGGCGCGGATCTGGCTCTCCGCACGGCGGACGGTCGCGGTCGAGGCGATGATCTTGGGCCGGACCTTCTTCGTCCCGACCGTCCTCGAGCAGAGTTCGTCGAGGGCCGACTCGTAGAGGCCGACCATGGTGCCCATCGGGCCGGAGATCAGGTGAAGTTCGTCCTGGATGATCAGATCGGGCGGCAGGAGGGGTGCGGGCAGCGAGCCGCCAGCCATGGGGTCGCTGGGGCCGTAGAAGCCGTGGGAATCGTGACGCTGGACGTGGCCGAAGAACGCCCCGACCTGGCCGATCCAGGGCATCGCGGCGAACTTGTCGACCGTGGCGATCAGGAAGCACGGGAGCCGCCGGTAGATCGGCTCGTCCACCGCCTGGATCGGCAGCGAATGGCCCCGGCTGAAGTCGCAGTGCCGGTTCTTGCAGTTGATCACCAGGTCGATCGGCTGATCCTTGTTCGGCCTCAGTTCGAAGGATCGGGCGGTGAACTTCTCGCCGCACCAGGGGCACTCTTCCAGCGGGATCGGCGAGGGCTTCCGGTCGTCATTCCAGAAGGCGATCGTCTTGTTGCGGGCGATGTGCGGGTCGTAATTCCCCTTGGCTCCCATCCGGTTCGGAGTGGCGGCCCGGCCCACCCACAGGCCGATCTCGAAGGGCCAGGGGCCGAGCTTCGTCGGGTCCGCCTTCCGTTCGAGCTCCAGGGCGCAGATCAGCGTCGAGGCCCGGCCGAGCTGGTCGAGCGTCAGGAGCCTCAGGGTGTACCGCATCAGGACGCTCAGGCCGGCCGAGGCCAGGCCGGGGTTCCTCAGGCGGCGTAGGACCAGCGTGAAGGCCGAGAGTCCGAGATACGCCTCGGTCTTGCCGCCGCCGGTGGGGAAGAAGAGCAGGTCAACCGCCTCGCGGTCGTCGTGGTGCGGGTCGACGATCCCCGGCAGGTTCATCAGGATGAAGGCGAGCTGGAACGGCCGCCATTTCGGGGGTGGGACGGACTTCTCGTCGGAGCCTTGCATCGTCCCGAAGCGTCGCCGGGCGGCCCGGGCCATGGCCTTGTTGGCGATCCGGAAGGCGTCGAGGACCTGGGGATCGGCCAGGGCGGCGATACCGGCCTCGATCCGGTTCGAGGCGAACCTCGCGCCGTCGAGAAGCTCCTCGGCCACTTCTCGACGCCTCGGGTCGTCGGGGATGGCCGCGAGCTGGCCGTCCAGCCACTGCCGATACTTGACCACCAGATTCCCGAGCGCCGCCCTCGCCTGGTCCCCGCCCTCGAGGCCGGCCAGGGCCTCCATCGAGAGTTCGACCCCTACGATCTCGCCGGGGGCGACCCGTTCGACCTCGGCTGAGGGGAGCCAGCGGGTGGTCACCTTGTGGCAATGGCCGTCGGGCCCGACCTCGGCGTGGGTGGCGACCCCGTGGCCGACCGCGAACTCGAACGCGTCGCGATACTGCAAGTCGGCGATCCGCTCGTCCCGATCGTTCGAATCCCCGAGTCCCCGGACGTTCGGCCGGGGGATGAACGGCTCGTCGGCGGTCACCTCCAGCTCGACCTGGAAGGCGAACCGTTCGTCGCAGCGCTCGTCGGGCGCCGGCGTCCGGCGGTTGACCACGAAGACCGAGACCGACCGGGCGCCAGGGGGCGCCAGCTCCGGTGCATCGACCGGCCGGATCGAGAGGGCGACCTTCAGGCCGTCTTCGCCGGGCAGGTCGCGCTCGACCGGGTGCCTGCTCCTGGCGGGCAGCTTCAAGGAGAGTGGGATTTCCCTCGGGGTCCTCCGCCAGCGGAACGAGCGGGCCTTCGTCGCGTCCTCGGGGACGGATACCGGCTCGTCAACCGGGATCTCCCCGGCAACCTCAAGTGGCGTATCCTCCGCATAATCGCCCCAGCGGACCATGACGTCCAGGGTCTTCACCGAGGCGGGGACGATCAGGCTCATCCCCATCGAGGACGGGAAGAAGGCCCGGCGCGAGGCGGGAGGCTCGGGGCTGCTGGCGTCGTCGGTCCCGTCGGTGTCGGGGGTGAGGGCGAAGGTCTCGTCGTCGGCCGTCTCGTCCACCCGCTGGGCCTCGGTGGCTTCGAGGGGGACCAGGAAGCCGGTCAAGTACCAGCGCGAGGGGGGCGAGTCGAGGACCTAGGCCTCGAGGTCGGAGCCATTCGCCGGCCCGATCAGGTCGAGCCTCAGGGCCTCCACGAGCCGGTCGCGGACGTCGACGGATTTCAAAGCGGGACTCCTTCCGGTCAGACCAGGCCCACGATGAGCATCGTCGCATCTTCTTGATGATTAGAAACTTAGATCAATCGCTTTCGCGCAACCGATCGGGAGATGCCCGGCCTCGGCGTCCGAAAAGACGAACCCAACCATCCAGAAAGCGATTCTCCAAGACGAACCCAATCGACGGCCGGGGCGATCTGCCAAGACGAACCCAACCATCGAGCCGAGCGGTTTTCCAAGACCAACCCAACCTCCTGCCCTCAAGATGAATGGCCAAGACCAACCCAACCGGCGACCGAAATGATTTGCCAAGACGAACCCAAAGACTCGGCAGCGTCGATCCTTCTTGATGCCCTCGCTCTGATATTCAGCCCGACGAGGCGTGGGTTAACATCCTTTTTCGAGAGTCATGGACGCAATCCGGAAGATCGATGGTAGCAGGTCCGGATTTGAGTGCAAGCACGCGAGTAATGGCTTCGTGGCAATCTATGAGGGGAATGATGGGGCGACGTCCGGCCAGGCGCAAACCTCCGGGTCTGGGCCATTTTGCCCGACTCAAGGATGCGCTGAATTCCTCCACGACCCCCGAGAATGTGCCTGCCGCCCGGAAACTCAGCAAGCTCCTGGTCGCTCCCGGCGACGCCTTCGGGAAGAAGGTGAGGTCGGCCCTTCGCGTCATCGACTCCATTCACCACGTGGGAGACCAAACCATCCGAAGGATCGAGGTCGTGGAGACGAACGACCGCCAGTCTCTGGGAAACCTGGTTTACCATCCGGGGACCGGTGAACCTCTGCGATTGGAGATCAGCCGGCGGAACGAGCAGGTCGAGTTCACGCTTCTCCATGAGGTGGGCCACTTTCTGGAACTCGCCGCGATCCCCAGGGCGGATTTCGGCCATCGGCACTGGAAGACCGATCCTCTCCTGGGGCGAATCCTGGGCGTGGCCCATTCGAGCGCTTGAGTTACGCACCTGAGGGTGACTGCCCGGAAGATGACCGACCCTTTACACATCCGTGCCTTCGGCTACTTTCTCGATCCCGGGGAAATCTGGTCGAGGGCCTAAGCCCAGTTCATCGCGACCAGGAGCCAGGACCCGGTGCTGATGGGATTCCTCGATCGAAGGCGTTTTCCGACCATCCCCGACCCGATACAATGGGAAGAAAGCGACTCTGGACCTCTGAAAACCGCCATCGAATCGGTCTTCGCGGAACTGGGGTGGCTCTGATGATCGTCCATGGCGAGACGGAAGAAGAAACCATTCGATTGACCGCGGAGTCCTTCGGCATCCCGCTGGGGGAAGCCGAGCACCTGCTGGCGATCGCGCGGGGTGAAGTCGCCGGCCAATTCGCGATCCCCGAGTCCAGGAAGATTCTCCTCGGCAAGAAGCGTCGGGGGCTCCCGGCGGGTTCGCGGAAGACCCTGGTACGCCTGAACGAAGAACGCCAGAAAAACAAGGCGAGCGACGCTCAGGACACGACCACGTTCTCGGGTCTCCTGCGGTATCGGAAATTACGGAAGAAGCGCGGCGAGTCCGCGACGATTCTTGCCAGGAAGGCGATCAAACCCGAGCCGGTTTGACGTCTCGCCCACTCGGGCGAGACGGGTTCACGCCGGGAGCGGGGACGACGTTCGTCGGCTCCCGGTTTCGACCGCTTCCCCGGTCAATCGGGAAGCAGACCGGGCGGGTTGGGGTTCCTGGGATTCCTGGCCGCCTTGCCGGGCTTCTTACGCTTCGACTTGGCGGGCTCGAGCGACTGGCTTGGGTCGGGTCGCTCCTGGATTCCTTCCTGTCTCCCCTGCAATTCGGCAGGCGTTCTGACAATCATTCCTGGCCATGGGCTTGACTTTCCTCAAATCCGTTGGATAATGCCCGGCGGAGGCTCTGCTGATGGGTTGCTTTCGGGCGGCCCTGACTGCTTTGTCTCTTTTTTTTATGCGCGGCCCGGGCCGTAGGGATTGGGAACGTAGCAGATCCCGAAGGTCTTGTAGTCGATGCCGTCCTTGTGGCCGATTCCCCGGTACTGGAGCTGGTTGAGCCACGGGCCGAATTCTTCCTGAATCTCGGGGCGGGTCGGTTCGATCATCCCCCTCGACCAGATCCGGAACCCCCAGTTCACGCAGTAGTTGCACAGGTCGGCGGCCTGGATGGCGTAGATCATGTCCGAAGCCACGAAGAACGGCGCGGGCACCAGCCATCGGCTGCGGTAACGACCGATGTTCGTCCGGGTGAAGTAAGCATCGAGCCGACGGACGAAGGCCCGGTCGGCGACCTTCTCGACCTCGTCGGCGACCATCAGCCCGTGCTCCTCCTTCTCTTCGAGGAAGTAGAAGTACCTCTCGAGCAGGAAGACCTGGTCTTTCCGCAGATAATCCTCGAACTGGTGATCCTTCGGCCGGGGGACCGGCGGGATGGCCACGGCGAAGAGCACGGACTGGTGCTCGCGGAGGAGCTGGAAGATCCCGGTCGCCATCTCCAGGCAAGCCTGACCGTAGGCGGTGAACTCCTCACGGTCTGGGGTCTTCTTCTCGACCCCTTTGGTGAAGAACCCCCGGCAGTGCTTCCTTCGCGAGTCCGCCTCCATCGGCGGGGCCTGACGCGCGAACTTGTAACGCTTCTTGTCGAGCAGCGTGCTCCCCTTGAGCTCCTTCTTGTACTGGTGCAACTGGCAGCCGAAACTCTCCAGCTCGAGCCTCTGCATCGCCTGGACGAACGGCCACAACTGCCCCGCGTGCAGCGCGACGCCGCCGTGGACCTCGTAGGGCATCGTCTTGTGATCGTGCCCACTCTCGTCGAGGAACAAAATCCAGCTCACCGGAACGGGCCTTTCGTTTCCCAAGGGATGGTCGACAGGCTTGGACTCAACTCGAAGCCCCATCGTCGTCGAACAGCCGTGGTTCCTCGGAGTTCACGCGGGGTGGGCACTGCCCGCCGCCGAATCTTTCGCCAGGCGATGATTTGGGAATGGTGGGCGGTGCCCGCCCCGTGAAATCTCAGAAGAGGCCCGGCGGGTCATGATTCTTGGGCTTTTTGGTCGACTTTCCGGGCTTCTTGCGCTTCGATTCGGCGGGCTCGATGAGCTTCTCGA
This sequence comes from Planctomycetota bacterium, assembly GCA_021777685.1. Taxonomy (GTDB): domain Bacteria; phylum Planctomycetota; class Planctomycetia; order Isosphaerales; family Isosphaeraceae; genus Tundrisphaera. The sequence goes on from JAJYDH010000070.1 coordinate 7,345, forward strand.
GCGCGGCGCGTTCGGCGTTGAGGGCGAGGAGGCGGGCGAGGACGTCGTCTCGGACGTCATCGGGCCAGCGGTAACGCCAGGGCTTCTTGCGGCGACGGCCGCCGGGGACGTCGTCGTCTTCGTCCTCCTCGTAGTCGAGGAGGAACTCGCAGGTCGGCCGGATGTCGGTCCAGCCGTAGGCGTCCAGCACCGCCCGGTCCATCGCCGCGTGCAGCTCGCGGAACCGGAGGATGTCGGCCGAACGCTCGTCGGGGTCGTGGAACCGGTTGTAGGTCTTCGTCAGCCCCTCGTCGTTCCGGACCATCAGCTTGGCGCGGAACTCGTAGTAAACCCGACCGGCCTCTTCGAGGGCCGGATTCGACTCGAAATCCGGGGGAAAGGGGAAGGTCTCGAAGCAGTCGGTGGGGGTGTATCGTAGCCGATCTTCCAACGACGATCCGAAGAACCAAGCCCAGATTTCATGGGACCTTGATTGCAGGGCACAAAAGGCGCTCCAGGAATGGAGAGCGAAAACCGCGAGCGCGTGAGAGAAAACGGACCCTGTGGGATGGAATGTGATTCCCCAGTGCGGTTGATGAAGCGAGGTGACCAGAACTCGCTCAAGATCTTTGATGGCTCGCGTTAAGTCCGGTCGACTTCTCTCGAACTGCCACCAAGGCGTGAACAGTCTTGGTGATCTAAATGGTTTGACCTTCGATTCAACGACTTCCACCAATGCTGGCCACTGGTTAATTTCCAATTCGGTCATTTGAGCAAAATTAATAATGTAAAGATGGTGCAAATGTGTTGGCGAATCGTTGACTTCTTCTCCGCCAATATAGGGGAAAATGAGGTCCGCGTTGCTAGGATTTTCGAGGATGAGCCGGTGCATCTTGTCGAGAGGCGAAGCAACTCCTCTCAAGTCTGTATCGTCGAAAGTAAAGCCGTTTCCCGTGATCTTAACTCCACTGAATACGATACCTTCGTTTGTTAACAACTTATCAGGATTCTCGTGAGATCCAGCATGAAAGAGATAGGCAGTAACTTGAGGAGCTTCGCGGCCATCGAGTTCGGCAGGTCCACTTGCAGGGCCTTTGCGGGCGTGGACAACGCTTACAACCACGGCCGCAAGTCCAGGCCATTTAATCCGTTTCCGGGCACAGTAAATCGCCCCTCCGTTGACGCAAATCCAACGAAGTCCAGTGCTTCGAGTATCACCCTGGCCGACAGAGTTTGTAGCAATAAGCCCAAATGTTCTTCCTTTTCTCAATATATCGAACGCTCGCCGGAAGAAATGAGCTACTAAGTCCCCATTGCCGTGTGACTCAGGATGAATCTGAAGAATCCAATCTAAATAACATTTGCCATTTGATGTGGAAATCTTGCTGCCGCCCATAAACGGCGGGTTGCCCACGATCGCATCGAACCCCGGATTGTCCCGCCCGAAGACCTCCGGGAACTCGATCTCCCAGTGGAACGGCCGAAGGGGGCGGTCGCCACCGTGAAGCTCGCGGAGGGCCGATTCCAGGCGGTTGTGACGCTCGACGTCGAACTGCTTTTGCTGGGCGGCCAGGTCGTCGGCGAGGGCTTCGAGGCGTTCCTTCCGCCGGGCGTCCTTGTCGGCGGCGAAGAAGGCGGAGACGACGAGGTCGCCGGCGCGGCGGGCCTGGTCGAGGAAGCCGTCGGCGGCGCGGAGCTTCTCGCGGAGCAGGTCGTCGGCGGCCCCGTCGGGGGCCTCGCGGATCAGGCGTCGCTGCTCCATCGCGCCGGTGAGCTGCGCCTCGATCAGGCCCCGGGCGAAGTCGCGCTGCTGCTCGGGCTTCCAGTGGAAGCCGAGGATCTGGGCGCGGGTCAGGCCGACCAGCGAGTCGCCGGGGCGGAGGGCGTGGTCGAGGAAGGTGAAGGGGTGGTCCTTCGCCAGGGTGGCGAGCCAGAGCGAGAGCTTGGCGAGGTCGGCGGCCATCGGGTTCTTGTCGACGCCGTAGAGGCAGCGGCGGGCGACCACGCGGCGGGCGTGGAGCAGCTCGTCCTCGTCGGGCGGGATCGCCGGCATCCGGCCGTGGGTCCGCCAGGCCGTCACCAGGGCCTCGCCGAGCTGGCGGCAGGACTCGACGAGGAAGGCCCCCGAGCCCATCGCCGGGTCGCAGACCTTGAGGTCGAGGATCTGCTCGGGCGTGGGCCGATCCCCCAGCGCCTCCAGGACCGGCCGGAGCGTGGTCCGGACGATCGGCCCGGTGAGCGCCCGGGGCGTATAGTGCGAGCCCGACCGCCGCCGCTCGTCGCTCGGCTGGAGCACCATCGCCCCGGCCGGCACGACCCGGGGCGTCGCCCCGATCGCCACCTTCGGGCCGAACGCCGCGACCAGGTCGTCGACCGAGGCCGCCGCCTTGAGCCTCGGCAGCGACTGGCCGCCGATCTCCTGGGCGGTCCGGTCCTTGACCCACTTCGCCCGGTCCTTGGCCTCGACTTTCAAAAGGGCGTCGAGGTTGATGGCCGTCGGCGCCCCGTGCGCCTTGGCCGGCTTGATGGCGATCGACCGCCCCTCGGCGATCTCGACGGCGAAGCCCATCATGGTCTCGTAGACCGAGCCGATCTGCTCGACGTCGAGCGTCCGGTACGACAGCCGCTCGCCGTCGAGGATCAGGAGCTTTTCCAGGACCCGATAGACCACGCCGTCGGCGACGAGCGGGGGGTCGATGCGATCATCCCGCCCCTGGCGGCCTTCGAGGAAGGGATACCGACCGGGGTCGAACAGGTAGCCCTTTCGCGCCGGGATGCGGAAGTCCTTGCTGTAGCCGCCCCCCTCGTGGATCAGGCGGAAGAGGACCAGCAGTTGGGCCCAGGCCCCGTAGCGGTGGTCCATCGTGTCGGGATACCGCCCCGCGTCGGCCCGGAGGCGCTCGAACAGGCCGCCGATCGAGTAGTACCGGACGTAGACGGGGTCGCCGGAGATCAGGCCGCGGTCCTCGGCGTAGAGCAGGAAGACCAGGCGGAGCAGGGTCGTCAGCAGGCCGCCGTAGACCTGGTTGGGGTCGTCGGCCAGCACGGCGCGGAGCAGTTCCCCCTTCTTCTGGTCGTCGGCCGCCTGGAACCCCCGGAGCAGTTCGTAGAGCGACGCGAGCACCTGCTCGGCCAGCTTGGTCGAGACGAGGTTCTGGTACTTCCGGCTCTCGGCCAGGATCGCGGGGAGCCGCTGCTTCTCGCCCAGGCTGAAGAGCCGCTCCTCCGAGAGGAGCATGGCCAGCGCCGCGAAGATCGGCCGGCCCGCGACCTCGGTCATCGCCTTGACGGGGAAAGTCAGGTGGCCCGACGTCTCTCCCCGGGGGGCGTAGACCAGCCGCAGGCGGGTCCCGTTGAAGAGCAGGCCGATCGGGACCTGGGTCTCGCGGAGGAGCCGCTCGAACTTGACCTGGGGGCTGGCCTCCCACTTGTGGCCCTCGGTCGAGGGGGCCTCGTCGAGGTCCCTGCCGACCGGGATGGACTCGATGAGCATCTGCCAGCGCCGCCCGGCGGTCGGGTCGCGGTCGAACTCCGGGACCGCGTAGGTGGGCCGGAGGACCTCGCTGTAATCGGGCAGCGCGACCTCGAGCGTGTCGGGGACCGGCCCGGCCTGGCCTGGCCGTGCCCGACGAGGTCCTCCGGCCTCCAGTCGAGCACGTCGAAGAGGAAGCGGGGCAGGTCGAGCAGGACGGGCTCGGGATCGTCCCGGCCGGGGATGGTCCTGTCCTCGACGCCATCGAGGAAGCGGTTGTGGAGCGGGATGATGTTCCTGTTCGGGAACGCCTGCGCCGCCGCCAGGGCGGGCGGGGAGACGACCAGGCCGACCGGCTGGAGATTGCCCAGCCATTCGCGGTGGACGGCGAGTTCGGGGTCGTTGGCCATGGCGAATTATCCCGAGACCGGCCAGAGGTAGACCAGTCCCACCGGCTCGATCCGCCGGGCTTTCACCTCGTAAATCGAGCGGATCCGCTCGGGCTCGGTGGCGAGTTCGCGGTCGATCGCCCTGAGCCGCTTCTCCCAGTGCCGCCGGTTCGAGTCGAGCTGCCGCTGCTCGTCGGCGTCGAAGTCGAAGGTGAGCTGCGAGTCGGAATACTTCCTCGACGTCTCGATCAGCCGCTTCCGCTGCGCCTCGAGGATCTCCTTCATGTCCTCGGCCTCCTTGTCGGCCCGCTTCTGGAGCAGCATCTGGGCGCCGAGGGCGACGTCCTGCCCGCGTTTCTCGAGGATCGGGAGAAGCTCCGCGACGTCGCCCGCGGCGCTCTGCTGGAGCCGCTCCATGATCACCGGATCAACTCCCGGCCTCCCCGACGGGAGAAGGGCCGCCTCGAGGAGATCCAGCGTCTTGACCTCGGCCTCCCGGGCGTAGGGAGTGAGCGGTCCCTTCCTCAGATTGGGGGCCACCCACCGGGCCGTGATCGGGACGATTTCCTCGTGGAGACGGGCGGCATTCGGCCCGTAGAGGCACAGCCGCCCGAGAAGAAGAACGCGGGTGATGGAGTCCGTCGTCTGGGCCAGGCAGGCCCGCGAGAGGTCGTGGTGGACGAACCCCTGGGCCACGAACCGGGCGAGGAGCCGCTGGGCGACCCGATGCTCCAGGTGGAGGTGGACGACACTCTCGTCCATGGTCCCGACATCCTCGAAGACGACCGGCCGGATCGGCGAATCTCGCCGCCATTCCCAGGGCTTCTGGTCGCGCCGGCGAGGGACGCGGAGCGTGTCGAGCGTATCCGCCCAGGACGGGTCGGCCCCCAGACGCTGGTCGATCGCGGGGAACTCGTAACGAGCAACCTCGGTCGATGGAACAGCCCCAGACAGTGGCTTTAACGCCTCGGCCCTGAAGAACCCGAGGGCCGTGGAGAGGGCGGCGCGGAAATGATCCTCGCGGAGGCCGATGTACTTCTCGGACCTGTCCCTGAGATCGCGCAGGCCGGCGAGCTGACGGTCGAGATCATCGCGACGCTCGCGCGACTCCTCGAGTTCGTCGGCGACGACCTGTTTGGTCGAGCCCGCGAGGTCGGACCTGTCGATCTCGAGCTCGAGGGCCTCGACATCGCCATGGCGGATGCCGCCGCCAAGCGTCCTGGCGAGGTCCTTCTCGACGACCTGGCCCAGGCTGCCCAGCTCGCGCTTGATCGTCTCCGTCTTTCGGACCAACGCCCTCAGGATGCGATCCTCGACGCGTTGGAGGTAGACGAAGTAGTGGCAGAAGACCTCGGGCTTGTCCTGGAGCTTGCGGTCGATCCGGCCGTTGCGCTGCTCCATCCGGCTCGGGTTCCAGGGGACGTCGATGTGGAACAGGTTGTGGCACTGTGCCTGGAGGTTCAGGCCCTCGCGGGCGGCGTCGGTGGCGATCAGGATGCGAACGGGGTAGAGCTTCGGGTCGCCGTTGAAGGCCCGCTTGATCTCCTCGCGTTTATCCTTCGGGGTCGGCCCGCTGAAGACTTCGATCCGCGACTCCGCCCGGTCGGTCCCGGCGATCGCGGCCGAGATCTGGTCGCGGATGTAACGCTTCGTGTCCTCGTACTCCGTGAAGAGGATGACCCGGACGTCGTTCCACCGGCCGGGGCGACCCGAGGGGGAGCTTACCCCGTCCTTTGGCAAATCCGGGCACATCGTCTCGCGGATCCAGGCGATCAGCCGACGGACCCGGGCGTCGGGCAGCCATCGGGCGGTCTCGGCGATCGCGGTCATCTCGTCGAGCAGTCGTTTCTCCTCGGCGAAGAGGGCTTGCTCGGCCATGACGGGCGACGAGGCGATCGTTGCGGCCTCGATCTGGGCCTCTTCCTCGGCCCGCAGTTCGTCCTCGGGGAGCGAGGCCCGATCGTCGTCGGCCTCAAGGCCGTCCCCGAGCAGATCGAGCAAGGGTATCCTGGCGAGAGGCTCGGGGCGGCCGGCCTGGGCGAGCTCCCAATGTTTCTCGACGGTCCGACGATGGACACGGAGGGTCCGGGCAAACGCCTCGATCGAGGACAGCAGCCGCTGCTGAAGTCCCGAGACCAGGAGGGCCGCCGCGGCCTGCTTGCGCTTGCTCTCGGTCCGGAGACGCGCCTCTCGACGCTCCCGGTACTCGTTCAGGAGGACCGAGAGGCGAAGTTCGGGGGCATCCGGCGCCAGGCCGTCGATGTCCACCTGGCGGACGACTCGCCTGGGAAAGCCCCCGGCCACCTGGCGGAGGTCCTCCTTCAGCCGTCGGACCATCACGGCCTCGAGGGGCTTCTTGGGCACCGGGACGCCCCGGCAGAAACGCTGCGGGTCGAGGATCTCCAGCAGGGCCGAGAAGCTGTTCGAGTGCCCGTTATGAGGCGTGGCCGACAGGAAGAGCCGGTGCTCGAACCGGCCGGCGATATCCCGGACCGCCCGCGTGATCTTCGAGTCGATCGCGTAGCGTGATCCGCTGGCCGGGGCGGCGTGGTGGGCCTCGTCGAGGATCAGCAGCGACCCGGCCCGGAATTCCCCCAGCCAGTCGAGCATCGGGGCCGAGTAGTTCTCGTCGATCAGGAGCCGGTGGGAGATCAGGAACCGCGAATTGGTCGTCCACGGATTCACCCCGTATCCACGCTGGCGACGGACGTCCCGGACGTAATCCTTGTCGAGGATCTGGAAGGTCATCCCGAAGCGGACTTCCAGCTCATCCTGCCACTGATCGAGCATGGATGGCGGACACGCGACGACGATGTCCTGGACCTTCTTGCGGAGCAGAAGTTCCCGGGCGATCAGGCCGGCTTCGATCGTCTTGCCCAGGCCGACATCGTCGGCGATGAAGAGGTTGACCCTGGGAAGCAGGAGGGCCTTGCGCAGCGGCTCGAGCTGGTACGCGTCGATCCGGATCCCCGCCCGAAACGGCGACTGGAACAGCTTCGGGTCGGTCGCGGTCACGCAGTTCCAGCGGATCGCATGCAAGTAGGCCGAGAACCGGTCCGCCGGATCGAATCCCTTGGAGGCAACTTCCCGCCATGCTTCGCCACCGAGGATCTCCGGATCGACCTCATGGTCCCATAGCACCTCAAGGGCCTGACCCTGGGCGTCATCGTCGAGGCAAGAGAGCCGCACGAGAGTCGAGTCGCCCGGCCGATCGAAGGACAGCACATCCTCGACGATGTATCGCCGCTGGCGGACCCGGACGATTTCACCGGTTTGCGGTGCCTTGACGATCTGCATGAATCGGACGGCCTCGGCGAGCCCACCGGAGGAATCTGGACGGCAACGCCGGGAGCGAATCCTGCGTACCGTCGCGGGACGACACCAAACCTGGCGGTTTCGGGTTAGTGGAAGGTAATGGCATGACAACGTCATTGCAAGCATTGCCTTGAACGGAAGGGGCAATTGTCGAGGTAGCAGTCTTGTGTCACTTCGATGCGTCGGGCGTGGAACTGGGCCCTGGACGGGTCGGCGTACTCCGCAAGGTACCGGACATCTTCAAGGTCGACCGGAGCGGCACGGAACAGTGCGGTTCGACCCATCGGCTTGGGTTGGGTCTTCCCGAGACCGACGACCCGCTTTCCGTGGCGATCGAGCAAATTCGCCAGCTGGTCGACGACGACCACCTGTTGAAGGACGCCTGGCTCCCCTGGACTTCCGCCCCTCGGCTCGCTGGGCTGCCGCCCACGCCGCGAAGCGTCAAATTTCCGCACCATTCCAGCCAGAGCCGACTTGCTACCGTGCCTTTGTGCGCGCCATCATGGGACGGGGCTCGTGATGCCCCACGGCTTGGCATATCCTCATCGGACGAGTCGTCGACCGGGGCCGCCGAGCCGGGATTCGAATTCGAGGTGGAATCATGAGGTAGGCGGCGGCGAGAAGATCCACCAACGAAAAAAGCCCCGGTCGTCGTGACCGGGGCTCTTGATCGGTGGGTCACGATCGGCCTTGGCGGGCGGATGGGCCTCTCGGAGGGTTTGGCGACCCGAAGAGAGCGTGACCGAGCAGGGGCTATCAGATAACCCCACTCTAGGCTTCCCCCAATCCCCAGTCAAGATCCGACCGTGATTCTCAGCGATCGGGGTGCGCGCCGACCCCGGGGAGTTCCGGGCATTCGAGTGCATCGTCCGACCGTGCGCCGTTGCGTACCTCCCGAGTTGGGAGGGCGGGGAGATGGTCCGTAGTGAGATCAAGGCCGCGTCGATCGCCGGCGGGTTCGTCCGCGTCTTGGTGGCCGAACTGGCCGCCGCCTGGGACGCCTGCCGCCAGCGTCCTCTCGGAACGGCCGACTTCCGCACCTGGCTCGCCGCCCGCGAGATGACCGCCCGGCGCCTGCGGGTCGCCGACCATCGGGTCCCGACCTACACCTTCGACGAGCTGGCCAGGCTCTGCCAGGTCACCCGGCGGAGGGCCCGGGCCTCGATCCGTCGACTGATCGCCGCCGGCCTCATCCAGTGGGCCGACTCGGCGATCAGCTTCCCCCCCCTTCCCCTCCCGGCCGGCCCATGGGCCGAATCCATCGGCAGGGCCCGGGGGGCCGTCGCCATCCCCCGCCGCATCCTCCGTTTCCTCGCAGCCGGCGCCTCGCCCGCCACCATCGCCGTCGCCCTCGCCGCCCTGCTCCGCTGCGTCTCCCGCCGCCGCTCGGGCTGGGACGGCCGGGGCCGGTTCAAGGCCTCCTGGGTCGCCATGACTTTCGCCGTCTCGCTCCGCCAGGCCCGCTCGGCCCGCAAGGCCCTCGTCGCCCTCGGTTGGCTGGTCCCCGAGCCTTCCGCCCAGTGGGCCGAGAACCGCTGGGGCCGCGCCTACCGCATGGACCTCGCCTGGCAATCCCCGCGTCCCGCCTCCCCGACCGGCCCGCGATCCGCACCCCCGACCGACCCGGCCGGCCCGCGATCCGCACCCCCTGTCTCAGACCCGGATCCCCTAGCGGGAGCGGGAAGAGAAAACCAGTATCCCGCCCCCGGCGGACCGGCTGGGGCTCAGGTCTCGGGGACGGGGAATCCGGCCGACCCCCTGACGCCGCCCCGGCTGGCCAACGTCCTGGTCGAGGACCTGAAGGACACCGGACGGCTGCTGGAGTTGCACCGCCAGGCGATCGAACGGCGGCTCGTGACGGCGAGCGAGGCGGACCGTTTGCGGGTGATGGCGGCGGCGGAGCATGCCCAGGCCGTGGGGAGGACCAATCCGGCCGGTTTGTTCGCCCAGGTGATCCGTCGGGGGCTGTGGAAGTATCTGACCCATGCCGATGAGGACCGTGCCGGTGCGCGGCTGAAGGCGTGGCTGCGGGGCCCGTGCCCAACGCCGCCGGCGGCGCCGGCGGCGCCGGCGGGACGGCCGTCGTTGTCGGAGGACGCGCGGACGGCGCGGGAGGTTCGGCGTTCGCTGGCGGCGTCGGGTTATCGGGGTGACCCGTTCCCGGCCCTTCGGCGACACGACCCGGGTTGGACGCGGGAGCGTTGGGACAGGGCGTTGGCCGAGCTGGTGGGCCGCGACGGGGCCGGCTGAGCGGGACAGGTGGCGGGGCCGGGATGGGCCGGCGAGGACGGGAGTCTGCCCGGGCCCGGGTGACGGTCGGGCCGGGGGCTAAAGCGACGGCCCCCTCGGGTCATGATCATGTGGGCAACCGTAGCGGTCCGCTGGTATTCGCGGCCCCGGCCTGACCCCACATCTTCCACGATCCGGAGAGCCCCGTGATGACCGTCATCGTCCCCAGGAAACGCCTGTCCCTGACCGCGTCCGCCGCCGAGTTCCTGCTGGAGGAGTTGGAGGCGATCGGCCGCCCCTCGGAGCACGCCCACCGGAAACGGTTGGGGCGTGCGGCGGTGACGTTCCGGCCGTGCCGGCAGGGCCGGGACGCGATGCCCGCGGGCCTGATCCCGTTCGACGCGTTCCGGCTGCTGGCGGTGACCTACGGTTACGCCGAGTGCGGTGGTCGTGGCCCTTGGCCGCGGGTCGCGCTGGGGGTCTTCCGGCCGACGCTGGATGTCGCGGGGACCGGGCGGATCCGGTTCCGGTGCGAGCAATCGCACGACCTGACGGCCCCCCGGACGTTGGTGCGTCCGCGGCCAAACTTCACGGGCTCATGGGGCGAATTCGGTGTATGGTCCCATTCCCAGCATAATTTGAATGAACTGATCCGAAACTTCCTTGATGTTATGGCCCCACTGGAACATCG
>JAJYDH010000607.1 GCA_021777685.1 Planctomycetota bacterium
AGCCCCACCACGGATTTGGGATGGTGGGGCTCGCCCGAGGCTCGACCCACCCTACGAAGATCGCCCAGGCCGTTGACAACACAAGGCGACCGTCGGCCAACCGCGTAACTCCTACTGGGCATCGGCGGTCCTGAGAGGCTATCCGGGAAGGCCGGCGGGTCGGGGACGGACTCCGGAGCGCAGCGGAGGTGCCCGTCCCCTTTCTCGGGCCCCGTCACTTTCCCATCGCCTCGGAATGGACAGGCGTTTAGAATGGAGGGAAACGGGGCGGCCTGGGGCGAGGGCGGGCGATGCCAGAGACGGTCGGCGACAACTTCCGGCGGCAGGCCGCGCTGTTCGAGGGCGGGGTCGAGGAGGCGCCGGCTCCGGTCTCGGTCGAGGGGCCATTCGCGGGCGTGGTGTTCAACCGGCCGGTCGACCAGGTCTTCTCGTATCGAATACCCGCCGGGTTGCGGGCGAAGGTCGTGCCCGGGCAGAGGGTCCGCGTCCCGCTGGGCCGGGGGAACTCGCCGAGCGTCGGCTACTGCGTGAGCGTGGACGACTCGGCCGAGATTGACCCCCGCAAGGTCAAGGACGTGATCGACGTCCTTGATGACCCGCCGCTGATCGACGGGGCGATGCTCGAACTGACGCGGTGGATGGCCGGCTATTACTCGTGCACCTGGGGCCAGGCGCTCGACGCGGTCGTGCCCGCCGGGGTGAAGAGGCAGGCGGGGACCCGCGTCTGGAAGTGCCTGACCGTCCCCGAGTCGACCCTGGCGAAGAAGGCGGACGGGTCGCTCAAGGTCAACCCGAAGCAGGCCGAGGTGATCGACGTCGTCGCCCGGGCGAGCGTCCCCCTGACCGTCGCCGACGTCTGCAACCGGGCCAAGGTCGGTCCGGGGGTGGTCGATACCCTCGTCAAGAACGGCCTGATCCACACCGTCAAGCGGCGGATCAGCGCCCCGCCGCCCGACGCCGATGAGCTGGACGACGCCCGACGCGCCGCCCCCGAGCTGATGGCCGAGCAGAAGGCGGCGCTCGAGAAGCTCGGCCCGAGCCTCCGGGGGGACGGCTTCGCCACGTTCCTGCTCCACGGCGTCACCGGCAGCGGCAAGACCGAGGTCTACCTCGGCGCCATCGACGAGGTCGTCGCCCGGGGGCGCGAGGCGATCGTCCTGGTGCCCGAGATCAGCCTGACGCCCCAGACGATCCGCCGGTTCCGCCGCCGGTTCGACCGCGTGGCCGTGCTCCACAGCCACCTCAGCGAGGCCGAGCGCCATCGACACTGGCGGAGCATCGCCGACGGCGAGGTCCAGGTCGTCGTCGGCGCCCGGTCGGCCGTCTTCGCCCCGACCCGGCGGCTGGGCCTGATCGTGATCGACGAGGAGCACGAGAGCACGTTCAAGCAGGAGACCGTCCCCCGCTACCACGCCCGGGACGTCGCCGTGAAGCGGGCGCAGCTCGAAGGGGTGCCGGTCCTCCTCGGCTCGGCGACGCCCGCGCTGGAAACCTGGCGGAACGCCCAGACCGGCCGCTATACCCGGATCGCGCTCGACGAGCGCGTCGGCGCCCGGCCGATGCCGGAGGTGACGCTCGTCGACATGCGGTACGAGAAGCCGGTCGGCGTCGTGCTGTCCACCCCGCTCAAGACGGCGATGACCGAGGCCCTGGACGACGGCGGCCAGGTGATCCTGCTGCTCAACCGGCGGGGGTTCAACACGTATGCCGTCTGCGTGAACCCGGGCTGCCGGAGCGTGCTGAAGTGCCTGCACTGCGACGTCAGCCTGACGTATCACCAGGGGCGCCGGAAGCTCGTCTGCCACTTCTGCGACGCCGAGCGCGAGCGCGTCCCGACCTGCCCGACCTGCCGGAAGCTCCTCTATTACGGCGGGATCGGGACGGAACGACTGGAGCGCGAGGTCCGCGCCGCGTTCCCCGACCAGTCGATCCGGCGGATGGACTCGGACACGATGCGCGGACACGGGAGCCACGAGAGGACGCTCGCCGCGTTCAAGGCGGGCGAGGTCCGCATCCTGCTCGGGACCCAGATGATCGCCAAGGGGCTCGACTTCCCGAACGTGACGCTCGTCGGCGTGGTCGACGCCGACACCGCGCTCCACCTGCCCGACTTCCGCGCCGCCGAGCGGACGTTCCAGATCGTCACGCAGGTCGCCGGCCGGACGGGTCGTGGGGAGCGGTCGGGCCAGGTGCTGGTCCAGACCTTCAGCCCGGACGTCGCCGCGATCGCCTTCGCCCGCGAGCACGACTACGCGGGCTTCGTCGAAGGAGAGCTGATCGACCGCCAGAAGCTCGGCCTGCCCCCCTTCGGCCGGCTGGTCCGGCTGATCGCCCGGGGGCCCGACGCGATGGCGGTGAAAGCCTACCTCGAAGCGGTGCATCAGGCGCTGATGGAGGCCCGGCCGTCGGTGGTCGCGATCACGGCGGTCGTCCCCGCGCCGGTCGAGAAGATCCGCAACCTCTACCGCTTCCACCTCCGGATGCGCTGCCCGTCCCCCAAGCCCCTGCAAGACCTCCTCCGGGCCATCCCGCCCCAATTCCCGCCGCCGAGCGGGATCGAACTGGCGATAGACGTCGACCCGATCAACCTGCTTTGACGGCAGCGACCCGGCTCGGATGCGTCATCGATGCTTTTCGACCAGATCGATCATCCCGCAGGCCAATTCCTCAAGTCGTCCCGCCATGTCCTCGGGAATGTCATAGAACTGTGCCGTGGCCAGGAGTGCCTCGCATAGGCGAGCGACGGCATGACGCTGATATTTCCCATCCTCGACCTGCATTTCCAGAGCGTTGAGGATGCCGAACATCTTGCGAAACGCGATCGGCGGTCCGAGCAATTCGAGAAGCTTCCGGATCTGTCCGGCTTGTTTCAATAGCGGGTTGTTCGTCATGTGAGAGAAGCTCCCGAAGCCCAGGATCGGCCGCGACCCCTGGAATCTACAGGTTCTCGCCCTCCGGGGCCATCAGGTAGCCATAGGCTTCAAAGGGAATCTTGCGAATTGGCTCGGAGTGGAACCAGTCGACGATCGCGTCGTGCCCGGCGTTGGGAAGCTCCCAGAATGCGTTGCAAAGTCGATTCTTCGGCAAGCAACGGGCGTTGTCCTCGAAATAGGCCAGCACGGCGTCCGGTGACGCGGCGATCCGTTGGAGATAGGGACGGACATCGATCCCCATGCGGGCGATCGCGCACATCCAGGGATCGATCTTGAGGTACTCGCCTGAACCGATCGCCGAGTCGATGACCGCCGCGAGGAAGCCCGTCAGCGCATCGAGCCGCGAGGCCGGCCAGGAGTCGAGCTTCGCGGTCGAGATGGCCCTTCCGGTCACCTCCGGGTCCGGCCACCACTGGTCGTCGGTCGCGGTGATTTCCAGAATCCGGGGCAGGAAGTAGAGATAATCCGCCACGTTCCCGACGGTCAAGAATGCCGAGGAAGCATAGGGAGCCAGGACTTCCGGAGGGATCTCGCGGAGGCCCGATCCCAGGAGCGTGGCGATCTCCTCGTCGCTGTAGGCCTCGATCTCATGAGCGTTGCGGGCGCGCGTCAGGATGCGGACAAACGCGGTAGAGATGTTGTCGAAGTGTTTCTGGTATCCGGCGGGAGCAAAGAACTCGGCCT
>JAJYDH010000608.1 GCA_021777685.1 Planctomycetota bacterium
GCCGTCGTGGATCGTCAGGGCCTCGCGGACCCCGGCGGCCAGGCCCTCGACCGAGGCCCCGAGATTCCGGTCGACCTGGACCAGCATCCGCTCGGGGTTGATCGAGACGAGCATCCCGCCCGGCGGGCCGAGCCGGAGCAGGTTGGCCACCGCCCACCGGACGGGCGCCGTCAGGAAGTCGCGGGCCATCTCCGGGTCGTTCGCCTGGACCACGAACGCGCGGTCGAACTCGGCGTCGCCGACCCGGACCGGCCTCGTCCCCCTGGGCGGCTGCGCCGGCGCCGGCCGGCCGATCGGGGCCAGTTCGAGTCGGAACGGCAGACCCCGGGCGAACCGGGCGACGACCCGCGTCCGGGGATAGGTCGGCTGGCCGGGGAACTGCGGGGCCAGTCCGACCCGGACCGTCGAGCCGTTGTAGGTGAAGCTGACCGTGGGAGGGTCGGACATCCCCCGGTTCTCATACCGGCCCCGGTACTGAGTCGCGAGATGGCGGTAGGCCCGGAACCGGGCGCCGGTGATCCAGCCGAGCCCCTTCACGCCCGTCCGGATCAGGACGTAAAGGAACAGGACGACCATCCCGACGAAAAGCCAACCCATGCCCGGGGACCTCGGCTCGACTCGGATCGACCCCACCCGATCGAGTCTAAGCCCCGACGGGCCCGGACGGAAGGGCTCGGACGTTCAGGAGACTTCGACCTCGGGCTTTCCCAGCACCTCTCGGCGGATCGAGATCCCCAGCCCCGGCGCCGTCGAGGCGGCAAGCCGCCCATTCCTTCTTTGCGGAGCCTCCTCGGCGGTGCTCAGGGTGACGTAGCTGTTGAAGTCGGTCGAGCTGAACAGCAGTTCGGGCGGCGTGGAGTGGGCCAGGTGGGCGATCGCGGCGGTGGCGACGTCGCCGCCCCAGGTGTCTTCGATCGTCATGGCGATCCCGAGCGAGACGCAGAGGTCGCGGGCCTGGCGGATCTTCGTCAGGCCGCCGAACTTGCTGATCTTGAGATTCACCACGTCCATCGCGCCGTCGCCGAACCCCCGGAGCAACGCCTCGATGCCGTCGATCGACTCGTCCATGACGAACGGGTGGTCGGTCCTCCGGCGGATCGCCAGACATTCCTCATAGCCGTAACACGGCTGCTCGATGTAGACGTCGACGTCGCGGACCCCCCGGACGACCCGCGCCGCCTCGTGCATCAGCCAGCCGGTGTTGGCGTCGGCCACGAGCCGGTCGCCCGGCTCCAGGACGGCGGCGACGGCTTTGATCCGCTCGATGTCGGTGTCCGGGTCGCCCCCGACCTTGAGCTGGAACTTGCGATACCCCTCGGCCCGATACCCCGCGACGTTCGCGGCCATCGCCGCGGGCGACTGCTGCGAGATCGCCCGGTAGAGGACGAAATCCTCGCCATAACGCCCGCCCAGCAGGGTGCAGACCGGAAGGCCCGCGACCTTGCCCAGGATGTCCCAGCAGGCGATGTCGATCCCCGACTTGACGTAGGGATGCCCCTTCATCGAGGCATCCATGAGCCGGTTGAGCTTGCCGAGCTGGGTGGGGTCTTCTCCGATCAAGGACGGGGCCAGTTCCGCGATCCCCGCGCGGACCCCCGCCGCATAGCTCGCCAGGTAGGCCGAGCCGAGCGGGCAGACCTCGCCGTGGCCGATGGTCCCGTCGTCCGCCTCGACCTCGACGATCGTGCTGTCGAAGACGTCGACCGACTTGCCGCCGGACCACTTGTAAGACCCCTCATGCAGGGGCAGATCGACCCGATATGCCGCGATCCGGCGGATTTTCATGCGTCATGACCCCTCGATCGCTCGCCCAGCCGGAAGATCTCGGCCAAAGCGGCGAGGATCTCGCCCGGCTTGCTCAAGTAATACCGCTTCGTGTCAAGGATGACATCGGCCGCGTCCAGCCGGAAGAATTGCCATTCCCCTCCGGTCGTCACGCACCCGAAGACCGGCCAATCCGCGTGGCCCCCTCGCTCGTTGAACTGGCGAGCCCCGGCGGACTGGGCGATGCACTGGCCCAATCCGGCCTCGATGTCGCCCTTCTTGGCCTCCAGGATCGTGGCGAGTGGCGCCTTCAATCGGGGCACGGTCGATGTCATGGCCAGGATGAAATCGCACTCGCCGACGAGGCCCCGCGACGGGTCGACGTCGAGCCTCTGGCCCGAGAAGATGGTCAACTCCCCGGCGAAGGCCCGCCGGGCGGCGAGCAACACAGGCACGACCAGGAATTCAGATCGTGCCTTCTCGCTGACGAGCGCCGCGCTCCGATGCCCGAGTTCGAGCGTCTCATCCAGCCAGGCCGGGACGGGCTGCGGACCGACTCCGGAGAACAACTCTCCGGGCCGGATCGTGAGCCCGAGAGCCGGCTCGACCGTGTCGAGTGTGAAGTCCGCGTAGGCCATCGTTCCCTTCCCGAACCGACGATCCTCATCGATCAGATCTGCCGCATCATGGAGCCAAAGACGGCGACGAAAAACGTCGAGGACATGTTCGAGACGGACCAGGCGAGCAGGATGTCCCCACCCACGCGACGAAGATGGTCACGAGGGCGCAGCCGCCGACCTTCAGCCAGATCGACCGATCCGATCGGAAGGCTTCATCAAGCTCATCATGAAAATGGACTCGCATGATGTTTATCTGCCCGTCCGACGTGAAATCTCAACTCGCTTCAAGATGTGCGATCAGGGTCCACGGGCAAAGGCTCCTCCGTTGTCGCAACCGCTCGATCGAGGGTCAAGATTTGGACTTGTCGGCCGACTTCTCCGTCCTGGGCCTCACGGAATCGAAGAACTCTCGTACGTCCTTCGGTTCCTGCCCCGACTCCAGGGCGAATACCCGGACCTGGTAGTAATCGCTGTCGGCATAAAAGAGGAGCATCGCGATCTTCGAGGGGGCGGCACCAGGCTTCAAGGGGGCTTCGATCACCAACTCTCGGGCCGGCCAACCCGCCAGGGTCGTCTCCTTATCGTCGATGATCTTATTTCTCTTCGCGATCGAATCTCGCGACGCCTTCAAGGCTCCGACTAGCCTCTCTTCGGGGATCTCGACCGGGACGGGCGTCTTTTCAAGACGATAGAGGCATTTGCCCGAGGTGCATGAATATTCGAGGATTTCGATCGGCTTTCCGGACATTTGTTGCTTGACAATCCGCTCGGTCGGCCTGGCCGGCATCGCGAAGGTGAACCGGCCGTCCTTCGACCTCCCCTGAACCCATCCACTCGGCAGATCGGGGATCGGGCCGACGAAGGCCAGGACCATGAGTCCGAGAAGTACCTTCGCCATCGAACTCGTCTCCCTGTCGGACCATTCGTCACGAGGTGCTTCGGGGCTGAATCCTCCCAGGCCGGCCCGGGCAGGTCAAGGAGGAGATCTTCGAAATGGGACGAGGCCGGCGCCGGGCCGGCCTCGTCA
Source organism: Planctomycetota bacterium (assembly GCA_021777685.1). Classification (GTDB taxonomy): domain Bacteria; phylum Planctomycetota; class Planctomycetia; order Isosphaerales; family Isosphaeraceae; genus Tundrisphaera. Next base: position 3,412 of record JAJYDH010000608.1, read on the forward strand.
CAAGCCTCAACAGGGTTAGTCCTTGAATCAATACATGTCGTCATACCCGCCGTGGCCGCCGCCGGCGGGCTTCTCGTCGGCCTTGGGGGCGTCGGCGATCAGCGCGTCGGAGGTGAGCAGCAGGGTGCTGACGCTGGCGGCGTTCTGGAGGGCCGAGCGGGTGACCTTGGTCGGGTCGATGATCCCGGCCTTGACCATGTCGGTG